>CAXTUQ010000071.1:0-14943 GCA_964247405.1 uncultured Acetobacteraceae bacterium | reverse complement strand
CAGAAGTTCTTGCCCTCCGCCGCCAGCAGGATGCAGCGGCAGGCCGGGTCCGCGGCGAACCTCTCAAACGCCGCCGCCAATGCGGCGATCAGCGGCCGGTCGAAGTAGTTGTTCGGCGGGCGGCAAATCTCGGCGATGCCGACATGCCCGTCCACCGTGATCCGGACGTCGCTCATGGGATACTCCTTCATCGGGCAGGACTGTCCCGATGTTAAGGGCATCCCCGCCCCGTCCGCCAATGCCAATCGAGGCCGTGCCGGCAACCGGCCTTCCAGCACAGCGTTGCCGCGCGATGGATCCATCCAAGAAGGCACTGGCCGAGAAGGCGCTGGAAGTTCACCATCGGCTGTGCCGTGAATACGGCTGCCCCATCGCCTATTTCCACACGCTCGACCCGCTTAGCGAATTGGTCAGCTCCCTGTTGTCCCATCGCACCCGCAATGCCGACAGCGGGGCGGCGTTCAAGGCGTTGCGGGAGCGCTTCCCCGATTGGGCCGCGGTGGCCGCGGCGCCCACGGCGGCGGTGCAGGCGGCGATTGTGCGCGTCACCTGGCCGGAGCAGAAGGCGCCGCGCATTCAGGCCATCCTGCGTACAATCCAGGCGGAGCGCGGCGCGCTGTCGCTCGATTTCCTGGCGGACCTGTCGGTGGAGGAGGCGCGCGCCTGGCTGGAGCGGCTGCCCGGCATCGGCCCGAAGACCAGCGCCGCCGTGCTCAGCTTCAGCTCGCTGCGCCGCCCGGCGCTGCCGGTGGACAGCCACCATCACCGGGTCGCCGCCCGCACCGGGCTGATCCCGTCGGGCCTGGCGGTCGGGCCGTCGCACCGGGTGCTGTCCGCGCAACTGCCGCCCGATTGGGACGCGCAGCAGGTGTATGACAACCATGAGGTGCTGATGCTGCACGGCCAGCGCTGCTGCTTTTTCCGCGGTCCCGCCTGCGGGCGCTGCGTGCTGCTGGACCTTTGCCCGACCGGGCAGGAACTGATGCAGTCCGCCGCGGGTCCGGGGGGCGCCGACCCAGCCGCCTTGCCGGCCTAACGCGGGCGGCTTGGTTGAATGACCGTCATCCGTCGATGGGTTGCACCCATCCTACGGCATGGGTCGCGTAGGATGGGTGCAACCCATCAGCAACCGCACACGGGTCGATCATTGGTGCTAACCGTATAACCCGTGGCGGCCGAGCCAGGCGAGAAGGCGGGCGTTCACCGCCTCGGGCGCCTCCTGCTGCACCCAATGCGAAACGCCGGGCAGGCGTTCCAGCGTGAAGTCGGCCACGTAGGGTCCGTAGCCCTCGGTCAGTTCCAGCCCGAGCGCCGTGTCCTCCTCGCCCCAGATCATCAGGGTGGGCACCTCGATGGCCGGCGTGGCTGCCATATCTTTGGAAAGGGTGGTGAAGTTGGCGCGGTAGTAGTTGAGCATCGCGGTCATCGCGCCGGGCAGCAGGGCGTTCCGCCGGTAATGTTCCAGCACATCGGGCGGGAAGGCCGACTTGTTGACCGCCATGCCGTGGAAGGACTGGGCGACGGCGCGGGCACGCCCGGCGGTGAGCAGCGCCTCCGGCAGCCGGGGAAGCTGGAAGAAGGCCACGTACCAGGACCGCCGGCGCTGCGCCCAGGAATGGCGCAGGACGCGGCGGAACACCGCCGGGTGCGGCACGTTCATGATGACCAAGCCATCGAGCGGCCGGGTCCGCTGCATGGCGAAGCTCCAGGCGATCATCGCGCCCCAGTCATGCCCGACCAGCAGGCGGCGGCGCGCGCCGCAGGCGTCGAACAGGGCGGCGGCGTCCGCCACCAGGTGCTCGATGCGGTAGGCGTCGCGCGCCTCTGGGCGGCTGCTGTCGCCGTAGCCGCGCAGGTCCGGGGCGATGGCCCGCCATCCCGCCGCGGCCAGCACCGGAAGCTGGAACCGCCAGGAGAACCGGCATTCCGGGAAACCGTGCAGGCAAAGCGCCACCGCGTCGCCCTCGCCGGCCTCATCGACCGCGAAGGTTTGCCCGTTCGCCTCGATCCGCCGGGTCGAGATGGACGCCATGCTCACGCGGCCGGGCAGATGAGGACCTTGCCCACGGTTTCCCGACGCCCGAGCCGGTCCAGCGCGTCTCGCGCCTCCTCCAACGGGAAACGCGCGCCGATTAGCGGCGACAGCTTGCCCGCGCGGTACAGCGCCAGCACCGCCTCTGCGACCTGCGCCATGGCGGCGGGATTGCGCTTGCAGGCCTCGCCCCAGAACACGCCCATCGCCGACGCCTCTTTCAGCAGCAGCCGGTTGGCCGGCAGGTCCGGAATCGACCCGGCGGCGAAGCCGATCACCAAGTAGCGCCCGTGCCAGGCCAGGCCGCGCAAGCTTTGCATGCCGACCTCGCCGCCCACGGGATCGTAGATCACGTCGGCACCGAGGCCCCCGGTGGCGGCGCGCAGCCGGTCCACCCAGTCAGGTACGGCGTAGTCGATCACCTCGTCCGCGCCGAGGCCGCGGCACAGCTCGCGCTTCTCCGCCGTCCCCGCCGTCGCGATCACCCGGGCGCCTGCGGCCTTGGCGATCTGCACCGCGGCGCTGCCCACGCCGCCGGCCGCCGCGTGCACCAGCACGGTTTCGCCGGGTTGCAGCCCGGCGCGGTTGTGCAGCGCGTAGTAGCCGGTCGGGTAGTTGACGCCGAGCAGCACCAGCGCCGCTTCCCCCGGCACGTCGTCCGGCACCGGGCGGGCCGCACCGACCGGCACCAGCGCCTGCTCGGCAAACGCGCCGGTCTCGATGCTGGCGCAGATGCGGGCGCCGGGCGCGAGCGGGGTGTCGGCGCCGGCGGCGGTGATCGTGCCCACGACCTCCACGCCCGGCGTGAAGGGCAGGGCCGGCTTGCGCTGGTAGCGCCCGCGCAGCATCAGGGTGTCGAGGAAGTTCACCCCCGCCGCCTCGACCTGGATCAGGTAGTCCTGCGGCCCCGGCTGCGGCGCCGGGCAGTCGGCCAGGCGCATCTTGCCGGCCTCGGTGATCCGCTCCACAAGCCAGGCTTTCATTGATGCCTCCCGTTCAGCCACCGAATGCCCCGGCGATCCCGGCATAGAAGCCAAAGCCCGCCGTGACCAGCACGACGGCCCCGACGACCCACTTGTAAACGCCGTGCAGCCGGTACGGCTCGGGCAAGGTGCGCAAGGCGAGGACGTAAAGGAAGCCCAGCACCACCGGCAGCAGCAGCGCGTTCATCACCTCGACCGCGACGGACAGCTCGACCAGGTTGACGCCCGAGGCGACCAGCACGCCGCCCGCCACCAGGCAGGCCGAGAAGATGCCGTAGAACCAGGGCGCTTCCCGCGGGCGGTGCTTGAGCGACCGCTTGTAGCCCGCGACCTCGCCGATGCCCCAGGCGGCGGTCAGGCAGAGGACGATGGTGGCGACCAGCGCCGCCGCGGCGATGCCGGCGGCGAACACCAGCCGGCCCACGTCGTCGCCGAGGAAGGAGATTAGCGCGTGGGCGATCTCCGGCACGTCGCGCAGCGGGGTGTCCGGGTTGGACTGCCCCACGGTCGCGGCGACGGCGATCAGCACGGAGGCCATGATGAGCTGCGTGACCACCGCGCCGAACGCGGTGTCCCACCGGGCCAGCGTCAGGTCCGCCGGGCCGAGGCCCTTATCCAGCACGGCCGATTGCTGGTAGAAGATCATCCACGGCATGATGACCGCGCCCAGGTTGGCGGCCACCAGATAAAGGTAATTGGGATCGCTGAGCGGCGCCTGGGCGAGCTGCGCCGCGATCTCCGGCACGCTGGGGTGCGCCCGCCAGGCCACGGCGACGAAGGCCAGCTCGAACAGGCCGAGCGCGATGGCGATGCGCTCGACCACATGGTAGCTGCCGAGCCAGGTCATCAGCAGCAGCAGGGCGATGACGCCCGTCATCATCCACGGCACCGGCAGGCCGAACAAGGAGGCGATGCCCGCGAGGCCGGACAACTGGGTGACGATGGCGCCGACGCAGGCGAGCACGAGGGTGCCGACGGACAGCCACGCCCAACTGCGCCCGAAGGCGACGCGGATCAGCTCGCCATGGCCGCGCCCGGTCACCAGGCCGAGCCGCAAGGTGAGTTCCTGCACGATGAACAGCACGGGGATGAGCAGGATCTGCAGGGCCAGCAGCTTGTAGCCCCACTGCGCCCCGCTTTGCGCGGCCGTGATGATGCTGCCGGCGTCCGTGTCGGCCAGCATCACAAGGAGGCCCGGCCCCAGGGTCGCGAACAAGCGGCGGCGGAGCGGGACGGCAAGGGCGCGGGTGGCCAAGGGGTTCACCAGAAGCTGTGTGTTGCGGTTGATTATCAACAACAGCCGCAATGAGCCAGGGCCGCAGGGCACGCTTGACAGCGGCGCGGCACATGGGTCCAGTCCCGAACCGCGTCACGAGGCGCCAGTAAGCCGAGGGAGGCAGCATGTCCGGGGCGAAGCAAGGAACCACGGCCGAAGGACCCGACGCGGTGATCGTCGGTGCCGGGTTCGCCGGGCTATACATGCTGCACCGGCTGCGCGGGCTTGGCCTGTCCGCCCGGGTGTTCGAGGCCGGGGACGATGTGGGCGGCACCTGGTACTGGAACCGCTACCCCGGCGCGCGCTGCGACGTGGAGAGCATGCAGTACTCGTTCTCCTTCTCCGAGGCGCTGCAACAGGACTGGCGGTGGACCGAGCGGTTCGCGGCGCAGCCGGAGATCCTGGCCTACGCGAACCACGTGGCGGACCGCTTCGACCTGCGGCGGGACATCCAGTTCGGCACACGGGTGACAAGCGCCTCCTTCGATGAGGCCGCCAACCTTTGGCGCATCGGGACCGACCGCGGGGACCGCGTTTCGGCGGCGTTCTGCATCATGGCGACGGGCTGCCTGTCGGCCGGGCGGGTGCCGGACATCGCGGGCATGGACGACTTCCGCGGCCCGTCCTATCACACCGGGCAATGGCCGCATGAGGGCGTGGACTTCACCGGGCAGCGGGTGGGCGTGATCGGCACCGGGTCCTCGGCGATCCAGTCGATTCCGGTCATCGCCGGGCAGGCGGCCCACGTCACCGTGTTCCAGCGCACGCCGAACTTCAGCGTGCCGGCGCGCAACGGCCCGATGACGCCGGAATACGAGCAGGAATGGAAGTCCAGCTACGCCGAGCGCCGCCAGCGGGCGCGCACGTTGCGGTCCGGCGTGATCTACGACTTCGGGGACACCTCCGCCCTCGCGGTCAGCGCGGAGGAGCGGGAGCGCGAGTACGGCGCCCGCTGGCAGACCGGCGGCATCAGCCTGCTCGCTGCCTACAACGACCTCGTGCTGAACAAGGCGGCCAACGACACCGCAGCCGAGTTCGTCCGCCGGCAGATCCGCGCCACCGTGCGCGACCCGGCGGTGGCGGAGCGGCTGTTGCCGAGCAGCCATCCCATCGGCACCAAGCGCATCTGCGCCGATACCGGCTACTACGAGACGTTCAACCGTTCCAACGTGACGCTGGTGGACCTGCGCGCCTCGCCGATCACGCGGGTCACGCCGGGCGGCATCGCCACGCGGGACGCGGAATACGCGCTGGACAGCATCGTGTACGCCACCGGCTTCGACGCGATGACCGGCTCGCTGCTCAAGGCGGGCATCAGCGGCCGGGGCAGGATGCCGCTGGCGCAGAAATGGGCGGAGGGACCGCGCAGCTACCTCGGCCTGATGACGGCGGGGTTTCCCAACCTGTTCACCATCACCGGGCCGGGCAGCCCCTCGGTGCTCAGCAACATGATCGTGTCCATCGAGCAGCACGTGGACTGGATCGCGGACTGCCTGGCCTTTCTCCGCGCCCACGGGATCGCCTGCATGGAGGCGACCCTGGATGCGGAGCAGGCCTGGGTCGCGCATGGCAACGAGGTCGCGCACCGGACGCTCTATCCCCAGGCTGCGTCCTGGTACATGGGCGCCAACATCGCGGGCAAGCCGCGGGTGTTCATGCCCTACATCGGCGGGGTCGGGGCATACCGGGAAACCTGCGACGCCGTCGCGGCAAACGGCTACGAGGGCTTCCGCCTGACCCGGCGCCCCCAGGTCACCACCGCCGCCGAGTGACGCGCGGCGCACGTCACGCGCCGGCGCCCTCGATCACGTCGCCGAACCGCTCCCACCGCGCGCCGGTCCAGCGCTGCAACTGCAACTGCCGGATCGGGTGGAAGTTGGTCGGGCTGGTGCTGACGGTGATGCCGGGCAGCAAGGTGGGCAGTGCCAGGCTCTGCAGGTTTGCAGCCTGCTTCATGATGTTCTCGCGCGAGAAGTTGCCGTCGCACTGCTTCAGCATCTGCACCGTGGTGCCGCCGATCGCGTAGCTGAAGGCGTAGTTGGCGTCGGCGAGGTCGGCGTCAGGCATGTACTCCTTCATGAACGCCCGCCACTCGTTCATGCCGGGATCGTCGCTCCAGGCGGGGTCGCTGATCTCCTTGAGGTAGCCGCCCAGGACGATGCCGACCGCGCGTTCCGGCCCGGCCGGGTTGATCACCGAGGCGACCGAACCGGACACGTTCGTCAAGAAGTGCAGCGGCTTCCAGTTAAGGTCGTAGATCTTGCGGATCGTCTGCGCCGCGAACTTCGGCGTCGCCGCGGTCATCAGCACGTCCGCGCCTGAGCCTTGCAGGGTCACCGCCTGGCTGTCGATGGTGGGGTCGGTGACCTCGTAGCTGACCGCCTTCGTCAGCATCCGGTCGTAGCGGTCGCCGAGCACGTCGCGCAGCCCGGTCACGTAATCCTTGCCGAAGTCGTCGTTTTGGTAGAGCACCGCCAGCTTGCCGTCCGGCTTGTTCTTCAGGATGTACTTGGCATAGATCTGCGCCTCCGTCCGGTAGCTGGGCTGCCAGCCGATGGTCCACGGGAACTCCTTCGGGTTTGCCCACTTGTCCGCGCCGGAGGAGACGAAAAGCTGCGGCACCTTCTTCTGGTTCAGGTAGCGCTGCACCGCCGAGTTCGACGGCGTGCCCAGCCCGTTCAGCAGGAACGATACGCCCTCCTGCTCCACCAGCCGCCGGGTCTGCTCGACCGCCTTGGGCGGCAGGTAGCCGTCATCGACCGAGATGAAGTTGATCCGGCGCCCGGCGATGCCGCCCTGGTCGTTGACCCGCTTGAAAAAGGCAACGAGGCCGCGCCCGATGGCGCCGTAGGCGGAGGCCGGGCCGCTGTAGGCCTCGGTTTGGCCGATCTTGATCTCGGTCGCGGTGACGCCCGGCGTTTGGGCGTGCGCCGGGCCGATACGGCCCAAGGCGCCGAGCGTGGCGGCGAGCGGGCCGGCGGCGAGCAGGGTGCGGCGATGCATAGGACTTCCCTCCTTTATGGTTCAGGCGGACCGCCGCGCCGCGCGCCGCAGCAGGCGGCCCAGCCCGCCCGCGACGCCCGACGGCAGCAGGAACATGAAGGCGATCAGCACGACGCCGTACACCGCGCCAGGCGCCGCCTTCGACACCTCCTCGGCGATGTTGGGCAGGAAGGCGATGAACGCGCCGCCGAACACCGGCCCGGCGATGGAGGCGACGCCCCCCACCACGAGGCCCACGAACAGCGTGATCGACAGCAGCACGGTGAAGCTGTCTGGCGCCACGAACCCCACCGCGACCGCGCCCATCGACCCGGCAATCCCCGTGACCATCGCGCTCACGGCAAAGGTGCGCGTCTTGAGCAGCGCCACGTCGATGCCCGTCGCCTCGGCCGCGAGTGGATGGTCGCGGACGGCGCGCATCGCCAGGCCAATGCGCCCGCGCACCAGGTTGCCCGCCAGCACGAACAGCACGGCGCTGATGCCGAGCGTGCACAGGTAAAGCCACTGGTCGGCGTTGAGCGGCAGGCCGGGCGGCGGGTCGGGCTTGTCGAGGGTGAGGCCCTGCACGCCACCGGTCCAACCCTCGAATGCATGGTATTTCAGCAGTTGCGGCGTGGCGACGGCGAGCGCGAAGGTGGTCAGCGCCAAGTACAGCCCGCCGAGCCGCAGCGCCGGCAAGCCGATCAGGAAGCCGAGCGCCGCGCACACAGCGGCCGAGGCCGGCAGCGTCGCCCAGTACGGCACGTCGTAGTGCGCCATGAGGATCGCCGTGACGTAGGCGCCGACCGCGTAGAACGCGCCGTGGCCCAGCGAGATCTGCCCGTTGAACCCCGTCACCAAGGCCAGCCCCAGGATCGCGACCGCGTAAACCGCCACCAGGGTCAACTGGAACAGCCGGTAGTCGCTGACCGCGAATGCCAGCCCGGCCGCGGCGATCACGAACAGCACGCCCGACAGGAACCGCAGGACGCGCACGCCCCTAGACCCGGCTGACCACGGTGCGGCCGAACAGGCCCGCGGGCCTGACCGTCAGCACGGCGACGATGATCACCAGCGCCAGGGTCAGCTTCAACTCGGGACCCACGAGGTACGCGCCGGCCAGGTTCTCGACCACCCCGATGGCGAAGCCGCCGAACACCGCGCCGAGCGGGTTGGAAATCCCGCCCAGCAAGGCGCCGGCAAAGGCATACAGCAGCACGCCCGACATCATGTTGGGATCAAGGAATACCACGGGTGCGATCATCATGCCCGCCACCGCCCCGATGGCCGCGGCCAGGCCCCAGCCGAGCGCCAGCATCCGGCCCACCCGGATGCCCATCAGCCGGCTGGACGCCGGGTTGTAGGCGGCGGCGCGCATCGCGAGGCCCAGGTCGGTGAAGCGGAAAAACCCATACACGCAGGCCAGCACCGCGAGCGTCACCGCGGTGGAGCCAAGGTCGTGCCGGGTGACGAAGCCGCCGAGCACCGGCGGCCCCTCGAACGGGGTGGGGAACGGCTTCAGCGTGTAGCCGAACAGCCAGCCCGCGACGCTGTTGAAGATCAGCAGCAGCCCGATGAACACGCCGACGCTGGCCAGCACCGGCGACCCGGCCATGGGCGTCAGCAGCACCCGCTGGATGGCCGCGCCCATAGCGAGCGAGGCCAGCACGGTGATGGCGAACGCCCCCCAGTACGGCACTCCGGCCTCGATCAGCGCCAGCGCGATGTAGGTGGAGAACATCGCCATCTCGCCCTGGGCGAAGTTCACGTGATGGGTCGCCTGGTAGATCATCACCAGCGCCAGCGCGACGCTGGCATAGATGCCGCCCGAGGCGATGCCGGACAGGACCTGATGCAGGAACTC
The DNA here is from genome assembly GCA_964247405.1 of uncultured Acetobacteraceae bacterium. Taxonomy (GTDB): domain Bacteria; phylum Pseudomonadota; class Alphaproteobacteria; order Acetobacterales; family Acetobacteraceae; genus CAHJXG01. The sequence continues at coordinate 5,806 of CAXTUQ010000071.1, read as the reverse complement.
GTCCATCGCCCTCAATATCCCAGATACGAGCGGCGGATCGCCGCGTCCTCGCGGAGTTCGGCCGCCGGCCCGGCCATGACGATGCGCCCGGTTTCCAGCAGGAAGGCGGTGTCCGCGATGTCGAGCGCCAGGCCCGCGTTCTGCTCCACCAGCAGGATGCTCACCCCGTCATCGGCGCTGATCCGCCGCATGATCCCGAAGATTTCCCGCACCACCAAGGGCGCGAGGCCAAAGGACGGCTCGTCGAGCAGCAGCAGCTTCGGATGCAGCAGCAGGGCGCGGCCAATGGCGAGCATCTGCTGCTCGCCGCCCGACAGCGTGCCGGCCTGCTGGCGCAGCCGCTGGCGCAGGCGCGGGAAGTAGCCGAACACCCGCTGCATGTCGGACGCTGCCTCGCCACGGCGCCGCGTGTAGGCGCCGAGCCGTAGGTTCTCCTCGACCGTCAGCTCCATCAGCGTGCCGCGTCCGTCCGGCACGTGGGCGACGCCGCGCCGGGCGATGTCCTCGGTGGCGAGGCCGGCGATGTCAGCGCCTCCAAGCTGCACGCGGCCGATTGCCCGGACCATGCCGCACAGCGCACGCAGCGTGGTGGTCTTGCCCGCGCCGTTCGCGCCGAGCAGCGCCGTGATCCCGCCCAGGCCCACCGTGAAGTCGAGGCCGTGCAGCACCTCCACGTCGCCATAGCCCGCGTGCAGCCCGGCAACCTCCAGCATCGGCGCCGGCTGCAGCAGCATCTCAAGCATGGGCAGGGACAGGCGCCGCGGGTTCGCCGAGGTAGGCGCGGATCACCTGGGGGTCGTTCTGCACCTCTGCCGGCGTGCCGTCGGCGATCTTCAACCCGAGTTCCAGCGCCACGACCTTGTCGGACACGCGCATGACCAGGTTCATGTGGTGCTCGACCAGGAGGATGCTGAGGTCGAACTCGGCGCGGATGCGGCGCATTAGTCCTTCCAGCTCATCCACCTCCGAATGGTTCAGGCCGCCGGCGGGTTCGTCCAGCAGCAGCAGCTTCGGCCGGCCGATCAGGGCGCGGGCCATCTCCACCCGCTTCTGCGTGCCGAACGGCAGGCTGCCGACCGGCGCGTCGGCGACCTCCCGCAGTTGGAGCAGGTCGAGCAGGCGGTCCAGCCCCCGCCGCGCCGCCGCCGCTTCCCGCCAGACGGGGGGCAGCAGCAGGGCGTTGGCGACGAAGCCGGTGCGCCCGAGGTGGTGGGCGCCTGCGAGCATGTTCTCCCGCACGCTCATGCTGCGGAACAGCGCGACGTTCTGGAACGTCCGGCCGATGCCGAGATCGACGATGCGGTGCCGGCTGACGCTTTGCAGCGACCGCCTTTCCAGTCGGACCTCGCCCGCGCCGGGCCGGTAGATGCCGCTGATGCAGTTGAACAGCGTGGTCTTGCCCGAGCCGTTCGGCCCGATCAGCCCGCAGATCTGCCGAGGCCCGACCTCGAACGACACGCCGCCCAGCGCCACGATGCCGCCGAACCGCACGGAAACGCCCGACACCTGCAGCAACGGCTCAGCCGCGCCGGACGCCGCGTCGGGGTGGGGTGTCATGCGGCTCTGATCTGTCAGGACGCGCCGGAATGGGCAGGCGGCGGACGCGCCGCTCCGGACGAATGCTGCACGATCCACTCCCTTGTTGCCGTTCCATACGCCGGGCCAAGTGGCACCCGCGCAAGACGCATTGCAGGAATGCTATCGCTGCCGGGCAGTTGGTTCAAGCATCGTTGTTGGCGCCGCGTCGGCCCGCCGTCACGCGAACCGCCCCAGCGTTATGCGACCCGCCACGCGTCGCGCAGCATGTCTGCCGCGTAGCGCAGCGCCGGGTCAGCAGCGGCGATCACCCGGCCCATGGTCGCTATGCCGTGAATTTGGTCGGATAAATGCAGGGCCGCGACGCGCACGCCCTCGGCTTCCAGTCGCTTGGCATAGGCGCGGCCTTCGTCGGCCAGCGGGTCGTGCGCGACCGTGAGCATCAAGGCCGGCGGCGCGCCCGCCAACCGCTCCGTCCGCAGCGGCGAAGCGCGCCAGTCCAGCCGCTGTGCGGCATCGGGGGCGTAGTGGTCAACGAACCAGCGCATCGTCACCGCGGTGAGCGGCACGCCCTCGGTGATCCGGGCGTAGGAGCCGCTGTCCATGATGAGGTCCACCGCCGGGTAAAGCAGCAACTGGCACGCCGTCGCCGGCACGGTGCCGTCCCGCCCCATGAGGGCGAGCACGGCGGCGAGGTTGCCCCCGGCGCTGTCGCCGCCCACGGCGAGGCGGGCGGGGTCGATGCGGAGCGCCGCCGCGTTCGCGGCCATCCAGGCGAGGGCCGCCGCTGCGTCGTCGATGGCGGCGGGAAAACGGTGCTCGGGCGCCAGCCGGTAATCGACGGCGACCACCCGGCACGCGGCAAGGTTCGCCAGCCGGCGGCACACGCCATCGTGGCTGTCGAGGTCGCCCAGCACCCAGCCGCCGCCGTGCAAGTAGAGCAGGGTGGGCAGGGCGGCTGCGTCCGACGTGCCGGCCCCGCGATACAGCCGCAGCGGCAGCGGGCCGCCCGAGCCGGGGATGGTCAGGTCGCGCACCTCCGCCACCTCGTCTGGCAGCGGCTGCAGCACGGCGCGGCCGTCGGAATAGGCTTGGCGTGCCTCGGCCACGGACAGCTTCTGGAACGGCGGGCGTCCGGACAGCCTGATCGTCTCCAGCAGCTTCTCGACATCCGGGTGCAATGCAGGCGTGCCCATGCGATCCTTACTCCGTGTCTGCCGCATACAGAACTGGCGCGCACAGAACTGGCGGCCGAAACCATCGCCGTCAACGCCTCGGTGCCCATTACGCCCAATGCCGAGGAGGTTCGCCGCCGGGGCGCTTCGGTTTTGTTGCCTGTTGGGATTGAAAAAATCCAACATGCCTTCTGGTCACAAATTCGGCATCTACGCCCGGCGATTGGCTTTCCGCTTTCCTCCTCGCGAACCGCGTGTAGGCTGCGCCGAAGCGGCTACCGGCAGAGTGGCATTTCGGGAGGAGAGGTGGATGACGTGCGCCGTCATGCAACCTGAAGACGTCCGCACCCGGCGACAGGCGCTGGCGTTCGGTTTGGCGCTGACCGGCTGCGGCGGCGCGGCGCGGGCGCAGACCCCGGCGGTGCCCCGCAACCTCCGCCCGCTCGCGGGCGACCTGCTGGTGAGCGCCAAGTCGCTGGACGCGGGGCCGCTCCGTCCCGGCGACATCGCCGCTTCCGCGCCGCAACTGCTGGCCTGGGCCAAGGACCCCGCAAGCGGCGCCGTGCGCGACGGCTCGCGGCTGAACCAGATCCTGCTGCTGCGCCTCGATCCCGAAAACCTGGACGCCGAGACGCTGGCCCGTGCGGCGGACGGCGTCGTGGCATACTCGGCCACCTGCACCCATGCGCAATGCCCGGTGAGCGAATGGCGCCAGGAGGCCGGCATCCTGCATTGCCCCTGTCACGGCTCGGAGTTCGATCCGCGCGCCGGCGGGCGGGTGGTGAACGGCCCGGCGCTGCGCCGCCAGCCGCCGCTGCCGCTGCGGCTTTCGACCGAAGGCGGGCTGGAAGTCGCCCAGCCCTTCGTGGGCAAGGTCGGAGGGCAGGTGGCCTAAGGCGGACGGCGCGAACACATCAGGGAGGAATCAATGGAAAATTTCAAAGGGCTGCTGTTGGCCGGCGCGGCATTGGCCGGGCTGGCGGGCCTGTCGGGCGCCGTCCGGGCGGAGGTGAAGACCTACAGCGACGTGACCGAGCAGCGGCTGCAGAACCCGGAGCCGCGCAACTGGCTGATGTACCGCGGCACCTATGACGGCCAGGGCTACAGCCCGCTTAGCCAGATCAACACATCCAACGTGGCCGACCTGGTGCCGGTCTGGACGCTCTCGACCGGGGTGCTGGAAGGGCATCAGTCGCCGCCCATCGTCAACGACGGCGTGATGTTCGTGACCACGCCGCAGGCCCAGGTGATCGCGCTTGACGCCAAGACCGGCGAGCAGCTTTGGCGCTACAAGCGCGACCTGCCGGACGACCTGACGCAGCTCCATCCGACCAACCGCGGCGTGGCGCTGCTGGGCGACCGGGTGTACGTGGCGACGGTGGACGACTTCCTGGTGGCGCTCGACGCCAAGACCGGCAAGGAGATCTGGGCCAAGGAGGTCGAGGACTACCGCCGCGGCCACTACATGACGCTGGCGCCGCTGATCGCCCACGGCAAGGTCATGGTCGGCGGCTCCGGCGGGGAGTTCGGCGTGCGCGGCTTGGTCGCGGCCTACGATGCGAAGACCGGCGACCAGGTTTGGCGCACCTACACCGTGCCGCAGCCTGGCGAGCCCGGCAGCAACACCTGGACCGGCGACACCTGGAAGACCGGCGGCGGCTCCATCTGGATCACCGGCACCTACGACCCGGAGCAGGGCACGGCCTATTGGGGCACCGGCAACGCGGCGCCGTGGATGGGCAACGCGCGGCCCGGCGACAACTTGAACACCTCCTCCGTGCTGGCGCTGGACGTCGACACCGGGGCGATCAAGGCGGCGCACCAGTATCATTGGAACGACAGCTGGGATTGGGACGAGGTGGACCCGCCCATGCTGATCGACATCCAGCGGGACGGGCGGACCATCAAGGGCATGGTGCATCCCGGGCGCAACGGCTACTTGTGGACGCTGGAGCGCGGCGAGGAGGGCATCAGCTTCGTGTCCGGCGTGCCGTTCGTACGGCAGAACGTGTTCACCGCGCTCGACAAGAAGACCGGGCGGCCGAGCTATGACGAGGCGCGCAAGCCCGGGCTGAACAAGAGCGTCGATTTCTGCCCGTCGCTGTGGGGCGGCAAGGACTGGCCGCCGGCGGCCTACTCGCCGCGCACCAAGATGGTATACATCCCGGCGAACGAGAACCTGTGCGGCACGCTGTCGGGCAAGCCGATGGATTACGTGCCGGGCCAGCTTTACATGGGCGCGGGGCTTGAGGACATCGGCCTGACGTTGTTCCCCAACGCGGACCACGTGGGCGAGCTGCAGGCTTGGGACATGACGACGGGCAAGCGCGCCTGGACGCACCCGTTCGCAAAAAGCCAGCTTTGGGGTCCCGTGCTCGCCACCGCCGGCGACCTGGTGTTCATGGGCGGCACAAACGACCGCGATTTCCGCGCCTTCGACGCGAAGACGGGCAAGGTCTTGTGGGAGCAGAAGACCAACAGCGGCGTGACTGGCGTCCCGGTGTCCTACGAGGTGGACGGGGTGCAATACATCGCGGTGCAGAGCGGCTGGGGCGTCGATGCCCAGCGCATGCAGGACAGCCTGGCGAAAGTGAGCGCGGATTACCACGGCGACGCGGTGCCCCAGGGCGGCGTCGTCTGGGTGTTCGCCGTTCGCAAGCACTGACGAACGTCCCGCCCGCTGCGGCCGCAGCGGGCGGGACCGACGCCCGGCACGGGAGAAAGCCGATGAACCGTCCGATCCGTTACCTCGCCGCGTGCGGGCTTCTGGCCGCCGCGGCATTGCCCTTCTCGATCTGGGCGCAGAATGCCGCGCCCAAGGATCCGGCCGGCGCGACCGCCCCACCCGGCGCGGCGGTCGCGCCGTCGCGGGCGACCACGAACGACGGCGGCAGACGGCCGCCGACCGACGCCACGGGACAAACTGCGCCGCCGGGCACGCCGGCGGCCCCGTCGCGGCTTTCGGCCCCAAACTCCCCGCCGCCCAGCCCACCCTCGACGCGGCCATGAGGCGGGCTGCGCGAAGGCTTTGCCTTGTGGCTGCCATGGCGGCGCTGGGGGGCGTCGCCGGGCCGGCCCGGGCGGAGGATGACGCC
>CAXTUQ010000070.1:0-15056 GCA_964247405.1 uncultured Acetobacteraceae bacterium | reverse complement strand
TGCCTGTTCCAGCCGCTGCTGGCCCGGGATCTGGCCGACCGGGACATCCGGCGGGCCGGGGCGGCGCTGGGCGCGCATTGCCGGCGCTGGCCGACGCTGGTGCTCGACGCGCTCGACCCGTCGTGGCCCGGGCTGCCGCCGCTGCTTGCGGGCCTGCGGGACGGCGGCCTCCTCGCCCGGCGGTTCGAGCATTTCGGCAACTGGCACCAGCCGGTCGCGGGCTGCGGCTGGCAGGACTACCTGGCCGCCCGTCCGAGCCGGCTGCGCGAAACGATCCGCCGCAAGACCCGCGCCTGCGGGCGTGACCGCCGGGTGCGGATCGAGCTTGTGCGCTCGCAGGACGGCCTGGACCGCGCGATGGCGGCGTATGAGGACGTGTATCGGCGAAGCTGGAAGCCGCAGGAGGCCGCGCCTGGTTTCACCGCCGCCTTGCTGCCGCGCGCCGCATCGGCGGGCGTGCTGCGGTTGGGCGTGCTGTGGTCCGGCGCGCAGGCGGTGGCGGCCCAGTACTGGACGGTGGACTGGACGGTGGCGGGCGGCTCGGCCACCGTGCTGAAGCTGGCCCATGACGACGCTTGGCGCCCGCTGTCGCCCGGCACGGTGCTGACCGGCCACATGATCCAGGACCTGCTGGGGGAGGGCGTCGCGGAGATTGATTTCGGCCGGGGCGACGATCCCTACAAGGCCGCCTGGTCCGGCCTGCGGCGGCGACGCATCGGGGTGCTCCTGGCCAACCCCCGCGATCCCCGGGGATTGCTGGCCTTGGCGCGGCAGTCCGCCGGCGCCCTGCTGCGGGGAACGCTCAATCGGATGGCTTGATCGGGCTTATGTCGAAATTATTATATTTTGCTGGAGAAATAGGTCGGCAACATGGTAGAGTATGGAACGAAACCATCTCAGGTTGCGAAGCCTGTTTGCCTTTTTGTCGCTTGAGATATCGTGTTGTTCGGCACCGTGGCCACGTGACGCCCACATTCCCGGGCGGGCGTAGCCGTTGCACTGATCGGAGTGGGACCTATGTGCGGCATCGTTGGCGTGATCGGCATTGAACCGGCGGCTCCCCTGCTGCTGGAAGCGTTGCGACGGCTGGAGTACCGCGGCTACGACAGCGCGGGCATCGCCACGCTGCTGGACAACGGTATCGCGCGGCGCCGGGCGCCGGGCAAGCTCGCCAACCTCGCCGAAGTGCTGGAGCGGGAGCCGCTGCCCGGCGTCGTCGGCATCGGCCACACGCGCTGGGCCACCCACGGCGCGCCCACACAGCGCAACGCGCATCCGCACGGCACCCCCCGCGTCAGCGTGGTGCACAACGGCATCATCGAGAACCACGCCGAGCTGCGCGCCGAGCTGGAGGCCGAAGGCCAGGTGTTCGAGACGGAGACGGACACGGAAACGGTGGCGCAGCTCGTGGACCTGCATCTCCGCCAAGGCATGGACCCGGTGGACGCGGCGCGGCGGGCGTTCGGCCGGCTGGAAGGGGCGTATGCGCTCGCCATGGTGTTCGCCGGGCACCCGGAGCTGATGGTGGGCGCGCAGCACGGCGCCCCGCTGGCGGTGGGGTTCGGCGAAACGGCGATGTTTCTCGGCAGCGACAGCCTGGCGCTGGCGCCGCTGACCCGGCGCATCGCCTACATGCAGGACGGCGACTGGACGGTGGTGACGCGGGAAGGGGCGGCGTTCTTCGGGCCGTCCGGGCAAAGCGTCAACCGCGAAATCCGGATGACCGTGCAGACCGGCGCCGTGGTCGGCAAGGACGGCTACCGCCACTTCATGGAAAAGGAGCTGCACGAGCACCCGGCGGCCATCGGCCAGACGCTGGCGCGCATGCTGGACCCGGCAACCCGAACCGTGCTGCTGCCCGCCCTGCCGTTCGACTGGGCGAAGGTGCCGCGGATGACGATTGCCGCGTGCGGCGGGGCGTATTTCGCCGGGCTGGCCGGGCGTCATTGGATGGAGGAGCTGGCGCGGCTGCCGGCCGACATCGATTTCGCCAGCGAGCTGCGTTACCGCACGCCGCCCATGCCGAAGGGCGGCCTGGGCCTTCTGGTCAGCCAGAGCGGGGAGACGGCGGACACGCTGGCGGCGCTGCGTTTCCTGCGCGGCGCCGGGCAGCACGTGATGTCGGTGCTGAACGTGCCGGAAAGCACGATGGCGCGGGAAAGCGACGTGGTGCTGGAAACCGTGGCCGGCCCGGAGATCGGCGTGGCCAGCACCAAGGCGTTCACCGCGCAGTTGACGGTGATGGCCTGCCTCGCAGTCGGCGCCGCCCGGGCGCGCGGCACGGTCAGCGAAGCGCGGGAAGCGGCGTTGGTCGCGGCGCTGCTGGAGCTGCCGTCCAAGGCCGGGGAGGTGATGGCGAACGCCGCCCCGATCCAGCGCCTGGCGGAGCGGATGGCGGAAGCGCGGGACGTTCTGTGCCTGGGCCGCGGCGCCTGCCACGCCATCGCGTTGGAGGCGGCGCTGAAGCTCAAGGAAATCTGCTACATCCATGCGGAGGGCTACGCCGCCGGGGAGATGAAGCATGGCCCCATCGCGCTGATCGACCGGCAGGTGCCGATCCTGGCCATCGTGCCCTCCGGCCCGTTGTTCGAGAAAACGGCGTCGAACGTGCAGGAGGCAGGCGCCCGCGGCGGCCAGGTGGTGGTGCTGAGCGACGCCGCCGGCTGCGCCAAGCTGCGGTCGATCTCGGCGGAGATGATCGAGCTGCCCACGGTCGATCCGTTCGTGGCCCCGGTCCTGCACGCGATCGCGGTGCAGATGCTGGCCTACCACACCGCCGTGCTGCGCGGCACGGACGTGGACCAGCCGCGCAACCTGGCAAAAAGCGTCACGGTCGAATGAGCGGCTGGGGGAGCGGCCGGCACGCCGGCAGTCGCGGGCCGGCACACCCAGGATTTCGGCACGTCGCGCAACGGAGGCGGGATTGACGACCTACACGATCACCGGCGGGGCCGGTTTCATCGGATCGCACCTGGCGGACGCATTGCTGGCCCTCGGGTGCCACGTGCGCGTGCTGGACGATTTCTCGACCGGGCGGATCGAGAACCTGGACCCGCGCTGCGAGGTGATCCGCGGCGACGTGTGCGACCCCGCCGCGGTCCGGCTTGCGCTGCGCGGCGCGTCCGGCTGCTTCCACTTGGCGGCGGTGGCGTCCGTGGTGCGGGCGAACGAGGACTGGCTCGGCACGCACCGGGTCAACCTGGGCGGCACGATCACGGTGTACGACGCGGCCCGCGCGCTGGGCGGCTTGCCGGTGGTTTATGCCTCCTCGGCGGCGGTGTACGGCAACGTGGCGGGGTTCGCGCGGGAGGACGCCGTGCCGGCGCCGCGCACGGCCTATGGCGCCGACAAGCTGGGGAGCGAGCAGCACGCCGGGGTGGGCCTGCTGGTCCATGGCGTGCCCTCGGTCGGGTTCCGTTTCTTCAACGTTTACGGGCCGCGCCAGGACCCGTCCTCGCCGTATAGCGGCGTCATCTCGATCTTCGCCAACGCCATCGGGACCGGCCAGCCGGTGACGCTGCACGGGGACGGCTCGCAGACCCGGGACTTCGTGTTCGTGGGCGATGTCGTGAAGCACCTGGTTGCCGGGATGCAGCACCTCGCCGACCAGCCCGGCGCCTACCTGCTGAACGTGTGCACGGGGCAGGAAACCTCGGTGGCGGAGCTGGCGCACGCCATCGGCGTCGCCACCCGGCGCCAGCCGATCATCCGCCGCGGGCCGCCGCGCCCCGGCGACATCGCGCAGTCCGTGGGATCGCCGCGGCTCGCGTCGTTGACGCTCGGCATCAAGGCGCGGACCTCCTTGGCCGACGGCCTGGCGGCGACGCTGGCGGTGCTGCCCATGCAGGCGTCGCCCGAGCACGCCACCCCGGGTTAGGAATCGTCAGGCGCATCGTTTGCACGCGATTTAGTGTAAGTTAGCAGCAATCCTGTGGCATAGTCCGGTGCCGTCGCGATGGAGGCGTGTAGCTCAGTGGCAGAGCGCTGCCATCACATGGCAGAGGCCGGGGGTTCAACTCCTTCCGCGCCTACCATCGCGCGGCATGGGCGGGTTTGGCCCGGCGGTTGAATTGGATCGGGGCGAAGACGATTCAGGATGAAGACGGGGCGATGATGGTGGCCAAGAACTGGAGGCGAATGAGCTGGCGCTGGGCCGCGGCGCTGGTTTTGGCCGTGCCGGCGCTGGCGGGCTGCCACCGGGGCGGCGCCCCGGAAGCGTCAACCGTCCGGCCATCGACCGGGTTGGTGGCGAGCGTGCCCTACCTGATCGGACCCGGCGACCAACTGAGCGTGTTCGTGTACCAATCCCCGCAACTCAGCGTGCCCAACCTCGCCGTGCGCCCCGACGGGCGGATTTCGCTGCCGCTGATCCCCGACATCGCCGCCGCCGGCAAGACGCCGACGGCGCTGTCCAAGGACATCGAGGCGAAGCTCAAGGAATACGTGAAGGACCCGAACGTTTCGGTGATCGTCAGCGGCTTCGTCGGGCCGCTGGACCGGCAGATCCGGGTGATCGGGGAAGCGACGGAGCCGCTGGCCATCCCGTACCGGGACAAGATGACGGTGCTGGACGTGATGATCCAGACCAAGGGCCTGACCCGCTACGCCGCGGGCAACAGCTCGGTGATCGTGCGCGACGTGGGCGGGACGCGGCAGACCCTCAAGGTCCGGCTGAGCGACCTGCTGCGGGACGGGGACATCGACCAGAACGTCGCGATGCTGCCGGGCGACACGCTGATCATCCCGCAAAGCTGGTTCTGACCGGCTGGGCAGACAGCTCAAGCTAACGGCTCAAGCTCTGGAGTTTACGCTTCGATGCACGCATTGCAGGTCTTGCTGCGAAAGCAGATCACGGCGGCTTGGCGTTATCGCTGGCCGGCGGTGTTCTTTTCCTGGCTGGTCTGCGTGGTCGGCTGGGCCGTGACGTTCACCATCCCGAACACCTACGAGGCGAGCGCCCGGCTTTACGTCGATGCCGATGTCGTGCTCACGCCGCTGCTGCGCGGCATTGCGGTCGATAGCTCCTCCGCCGCCCAGCTCGACGTGCTGCAGCGCACGCTGCTGAGCCGGCCGAACCTGGAGAAGCTGATCTCCAAGACCGACCTTGAGCTGGACCTGAAAGGTGCGGCGGACCGCGAGGCGCTGGTGGCCCAACTGGCGGCCGATATCCGGATCACGCCGCAAACGCGCAACCTGTTCACCATCGCCTACCGCAGCACGTCGCCCAAGCTGGCGTTCGACGTGGTGCGGACCATGCTGACCACGTTCGTCGAGAGCAAGACCGGCAACAACCGCAACGACCTGGAAAACGCCGGCAAGTTCCTGGCTGCGCAGATCGCCCTGTATGAGCGCCAGTTGCAGGAAGCTGAACGCAAGCGGGCCGAGTTCCGCGCCAAGTACGTCGACATCCTGCCGGCCGGGGACGGCGGCGCGTCGCGGCTTGAGGCGCAGCAGGGCAACGTCCGCGCGCTGCAAGGCCAGTTGCTGGATGCCATCGCCCGGCGCGAGGCGCTCGCCCATGAGCTGTCCACCACGCAGCAGCTCATTGTCACCGAGATGGACGGCGCCGGCGGCGTCGGCGGCCCGTCGCGCCTGCATGAGGCCGAACGCACGTTGCAGGAACTGCGGCTGCGCTACACCGAGCAAAGCCCGGACGTGGTGGCGCAGCGCAACCTGGTCGCCGCCCTGCGGTCGGGCGGGGCGGGCAGCAGCGATTCCGGCCCCGCGCCGCGCAGCGGGCCGCGCAACCGTTCGGTCCCCAACCCGGTGTTCGAGCAGCTCAAGGTGCGCAACATCGAGAACGACGCGGTGATCGCCTCCCTGCAACGGCAGATCCAGGATGCGACCCGCGAGCGCGACCGCCTGGAGGAGATCGCGCGGGGCGCTCCGCAGTTGCAGGCGGACTATGCCAACGTGAACCGGGATTACGAGGTGCTGCGCCGGAACTACGACGACCTGCTGGCCCGCCGCGAGTCGATGCGGATTTCAAGCGCGGCGGAGGCGGACGGCGACAAGGTGAAGGTGCAGGTCATCGATCCGCCGCAGGTCCCGCAGAACCCCGTCGCGCCCAAGCGGGTGCTGCTGATGTCGGGCGTGCTGGCGGCCGGCTTCGCCGCCGGGGTCGGCCTGGCGCTGCTGCTCGTGCAGATGGACCAGTCGTTCCACACGGTTGAGGACCTGCGCACCATGGGCTTCCTGGTCGTGGGCGGCGTATCGTTCCTGGGGGAGACCGTGCCGTTTGGCCGGCGCGTCCTGGCCATCGGCGTGTTCGTGCTGGCCGTGTCGGTGCCGATGATCCTCTACACCGGCCTGCTGATGCGGCTCGTGAAAACGGCTGTGGTGGTTTGAAAGAACGGCGGGAGACGAACGGTGGCGGTGCTGCGGCGGCATCCGGTATAGGTGCCGGCGCATCTCACGGAACCCGCCCCGATGACCACATCCGATTGGCCGCAGCGACGCCCCGCACCCGTCCGTAAGGCCCGCCGGTGACGATCCGGCAATGCGCGGTCCTGGTGGGCGGCCTCGGCACCCGCCTTGGCCCCGTCACGGCGAGGACCCCGAAGCCGCTGCTGACCGTCGGCGACCGGCCGTTCCTGGCCTGGGTACTGCGGGAGGTGGCGCGCTACGGCATCACCGACGTGCTCCTGCTGACCGGGCACCTGTCGGAGGTCCTGCAAGCCGGCCTGCAAGACCTGCGCGACTGGCTGCCGCGGACGGTGACGCTGACGGTCAGCGAGGAGCCGGTCCGCGCCGGCACCGGGGGCGCGCTGCACCACGCCCGGGAGCACCTGCACGACAACTTCCTGCTGCTGAACGGGGACTCGCTGTTCGACTGCGACCTGGCCCCGCTGCTCACCCCCGAGCCGGGGGTGATGGGCCGGCTGATGCTGCGCCGCCTGGCGGACGCGTCGCGCTACGGCGTGGTTGAGACGGAGGGCGACCGCGTCACGGCGTTCCGGGAACGCCCGGCGCCCGGCGCGAACCGGGATGGTTTCGCCGGCCTCATCAACGGCGGCATCTACCGGCTGGACCGGCGGGTGGTGGACCGCACGGCGCCGGTGTGCTCGCTGGAGCGGGACGTGCTGCCGGGCCTGGCCCGCGACGGCCTGCTGCGCGGGACGGAAAGCGCGGGCTGGTTCATCGACATCGGCATCCCGCCCGACCTCGAACGCGCCCAAACCGAGCTGCCCCGGCGGCTAGCCCGGCCCGCGCTGTTCCTCGACCGGGACGGGGTGTGCAACATCGACCATGGCTGGGTGGGCACGCGGGACCGCTTCGAGTGGATGCCCGGCGCCAAGGCGGTGATCCGCCTGGCCCATACCCGCGGCTGGCACGTCTTCGTCGTCACCAACCAGTCCGGCGTCGCGCGCGGCCTGTATGACGAGGCGGCGGTGCAGGACCTGCATCGCTGGATGTTGGACGAAGCCCTGCAATCCGGCGGCACGATTGACGACGTGCGCTATTGCCCGTTCCACCCCGAGGCCGCCGTGCCGGCCTACCGGCGCAGCAGTTCCTGGCGCAAGCCGCAACCCGGCATGATCCTGGACCTATTGCGCGCCTGGGGACTCGACCCCGGGCGATGCGTGCTGGTCGGCGATCAAGCGAGCGACATGGCAGCCGCGGCGGCAGCCGGCGTCGCCGGCCATCTGTTCCCCGGCGGCGACTTGGCGGAGTTTCTCCGCCCCATCCTCGATGGGCACGAGGCCGGGCCGCCCGCATGACACCGCCCGCCGCGGCTACTCCTGTGCGCCCTGTTCCTGCGTCCCCTGTTCCTGCGCGCCTTGCGCCGCCGCCGCGACCCGTGCGGTCAGGTCGGCCTGCGCGTCCACGAAACCGCGCAGCAGGGCGTTGGCCTGTTGCTGCTCGGCAGGATTGAGCCGCTTGGGCGACTCGATGGCGGCGGTGATCAGGACCGGCGCGTAGGGGGTGCCGAACAGGCTGTCGCGGGCCTGGCGGATGCGGCCGGCCATGCCGTTTTGCGCAGGCGCACCGCCCGTCCAGCTTGCGGCCGCGACGGTGCGGGCCGGGCCGGTCGTGTGGACCAGCGACCAGTCGCCCACTCCTTGCGCCGTCGGCAAGGCGCTCACCGTCGCTTCCTCGGCAGAGAGTTCGCCGGTGATGCGCCGACGCTCCCGCACCAAGCTGCTCGCGGTGGAGCGGCGCGGGAACGCCTCGACTGTCACGACCAACGGCTGCCCCGCGCAGGACAGGATGATGGTCAAACGCTGTGCCGGCAAGGCAGGCGCCGGCGCGGGATCGGCCGTGCAGCCCGGCGGCGCCGCAAACGCCAGGGCCTGGGTGAACAGGGCGGGCGTGACCTGGCGCGCAAGCAGCATCGCGGCGGCCGGGCCGATGGCCAGCAGGAGGACAACCGCGGCGGCCGCCCAAGCCGGCTGGGCCTCCGCGGGGGTCGCACTCGGCTGGCCCGATGGCGCCGGGTCGGGCGGATCCTCGCGGAACGGCATCCCGCCCGCGACCAGCAGCAGCGTGACCAGGGAAAAGAACACCCAGCCGTAGATGATGTGGTCGGCCGCCGCCGCGTTAGCGCTGCCAAGGATGGCCCCGAGCACGACGATGCCAAGCGCGCGGACCCCGTTGGCAAGGACCGGCACCACGACCGAGGCGGCCACGAACAGCAGGCGGCGGCCCGGGCTGCGGTAGTTCAGCAGGGCGTAGAACACGCCGAACGCCACGGCCGCGATCAGGAAGCGCAAGCCGGCGCAGGCCTCTGCCACGTAGAACACGCCCGCGGAGATCTCGACCGTGAGGTCGGTCGCGTAGTTCGCGATGCCGAGGACGTTCAGCCCGCGGACGATGAACCCCGCGGTGAACTGCTGCAATGCCGGCGTGACGAACGCGCCGAACGGCACGAGGAACACCAGGAACAGCAGCGGCGCCCTAAGCGCGCGGAACAAGCGCCAGCCGAGCACCGTCAGGAACAGCAGTTCCAGCGCCGCGATGGCGGCCAGTTGCCGCCCCTCCATGACGCCCAGCCGCTCGGCCAGGAACCAGACGGCCGCAATCGGCAGCGCAAGCGGCGCCAGGACGGGCAGGGGCCGGGGCGCCAAGCCCGCCAAGGCGGCCCGGCGGTCCCAGGCGAGGTAGGCCGCCATGGGAAGGATGAGGAAGCAGTGCCCGTAGGTGTCCGAGGCCCGCCAAACGCCGACCGCCGCCACGCATTCCGGCAGGAACAGCAGGACCCAGGCGAGGAGGCCCAGAGAAAGCCCGGCGACTGCGGGGACGGACACCGGCCGCAGGCTGTTCAAGGAAGTGGCAATCATGCCGGGGAGGCTACCATACTCGTTTCGGAAACGGTGCAAAGGATCGCGTCCAGCTTGGCCAGCGTCTTGGGCCAGGCATAGGATTGCAGCATGGCCGCCCGCGCCGCCGCGCCCAGGCCCGGATGCGTGCCGGCCAGCACCTCCGTGATCCCGCCGCACGTCGCCTCGGCCCCGTCGGTGACCAGCAGGTCCCGCCCCGCCGCGGCGCGCACGCCCTCGAACGCCTGGGGCGAGGCGATGACGGGGCGGCCCATCGCCATGGCCTCCAGCACCTTGTTCTGGATGCCCCGGGCGATGCGGAGCGGCGCCACGCAGGCGTCGGCATGGGCCAAAAAGGGCCGCACGTCCGGCACCCGGCCGGTCACGCGCACGCCAGGCTGATCCGCCAGGCGCAGCACCGCCGGGCCGGGGTTGGCACCGACGACGTGGAACTCGATTGTCGGGTGATGCCGCCGGAGCAGCGGAAACGCCTCGGCTGCGAACCAGAGGACCGCGTCGGCATTGGGCCAGTAGTCCATGTTGCCGGTGAACACCAGGTGCGGCCCGGCGGCGTGGAACGGCGTCTCGAACGCCTGGCCCGGCGAGAAGCGCTCCAAGTCCACGCCGTTCTCCACCGCATGGACCCGGCCCGCGGTTTCCGGCGCCAGCTCGACGAAGCGGTCGCATTCCTGCTGGGACACGAACAGCGTGCGGTCGCAGCGCATCGCCGCCTGGCGCTCGTATGCCAGCAGCGTCCTGCCCTCCCGCGACCAGACGGCGCGCATGGGGAACCGCGCTTCCCCGGCGTAGGTGGCCCACTTCTCCGAGTCGATGTCCTGCGCGTCGAGGATCAGGCCGGGGCGCCGCAGGTGCTCGACATAGGGCGCCATGGCGACGGAGTAGATATAGACGACATCCATGTGCCGCCGGGCCATGCTGTCCCGCACCCAGCGCCGCAGGCCCGGGTGCCCGTAGTAGTCGAGCATCAAGGGCCGCCCGGGCCGCAGCATCGCCAGCGCCCGGAGCTTCTGCCGCCGCTTGTCGATGGGGAAGCCCGCGACCTCCGCGCACCATTCGCGCAGCGCCGGCAGGTGCTGCATGTCGCCGGGTTCATCGACCAGGCAGCCGAGGTGGATTCGGTACGACCGCGACAGGTGCCGCAGCAGGTTCAGGCCGCGGATCTTCTCGCCCTTGTCGGGCGGATAGGGGATGCGGTGCGAGATGAAGATCAGGTCGCGCATCAGCCGACGCCGCGGACGATGTGCGGGCCGAGCAGGTTGGCGACCGGCACCGGCAGGCGCTTCCAGGCGGCGATGAACAGCCGGTACTTCGGGTTGAGCGGGTTGTGGTCGGGGATCGCGGCGCCCGGCGCGAGGCGGTAGCGGTAATGCAGCGGCGCCGGGGCGAAGCCCCAGTTCTTCTTGAAGGCGAACGCCCCGGTGCCGGCCTTGCTGCGGCCGAAGTCGAACAGGCGGCAGCCCCGCGCCGCCGCCCGGCGCATGACCTCCCAATACATGAAGTCGTTGGCGTGGCTGGCCCGCGCCGCCGCGGTGCCGCCGCCGTAGTAGGGCAGGACCTCGTCCCGGTCGTAGAAGTTCAGCACCGCGCTGACCGGCTGGCCTGCGTCCAGCACCGTGACCACGTCCATCCGGCCGCGGAACGCCTCGGCCAGGATGCGGAAATAGCGGCGGCTGAACACGGGGGTGCCGAGGTTGCGGACGCTTTCCGCGTAGATGGCGTGCAGCCCGTCCACCTGGTCGGACACCGTGGACACCAGCCCGCGCTCGATCCCCTTGCGCACCACCGCGCGCTGCTTGCGGGGGATCGCCTTCATGTTGGCCTCGTCATCCGCCGCCATCGGTTTCCGGAATGTGACATACAGGTCGGACCGGGTCGGCCACTCGGCGTCGGCAAGCCAACCCTCCGGCAACGGGTGCAGGAAGCGGAATTCCGTTGCCCTGGCGCCCACGCGCTGCATCAGCCTGGCGGCGTGGGTCTCCAATGCCGCGGCAGCCTCCGCGTCCGCGGCGAGCGGGCCGCCGTAAACGCAAAACGGGCTGGACATCAGGCTGTTGCCGAACAGCACGGACTTGACGTGCACGAGCGGCAGCACGCCGACGACCACGCCGTCCCGTTCCGCCAGCGTGTAATGCGGCGCGTGGCCGAACGCGCGGGCGAACACCTCCGCCCAGGCCGCGCGGTGGAAGAACGTGCCGGTCGGCATGGCGTCCACGAACCCGTCCCAAGCGGTCGCGGTCGCGGCGTCGAGCGGTCGGCAGCGGATTGGCATAGGCTAGAGGGCGGGGGCGGCCAAGGCGTCCGCGAAAACGCGGTCCATCCGGTCCCACGCGAAATCGTGTAGCAGGCGGTCCAGCCGGCCCTGCATGACCGAAAGGTTCACGTGGTGGCGGAAGCGGGACAGGCGGGGCGCCGCGGCAACGCGGGGCTGGCCGGGGTCGATCTCCCAAGGGTGGAAATAGAACACGCCCGGCGCCGCATCCACGCGGTGGAACCGGCGCAGCAGGGCGCGGAACAGGGGGTAGGGCGTCAGCCGAAAGTAGCCGCCGCCCGCGCAGGGCAGGTTGCGCCCGCCGAGCCGCACGGTGGTCATCGGGATCTCGACCAGCGGCCCGCCCGCCGGGCGGTGCGGGAAGCGCGGCGCATCCGGGGCGCCATACAGGTCATGCCGCACGGGGAACACGCTGGAGCTGTAGGCATGGCCCTCCTCCGCCAGCACGTCAAACGCCCAAGGGTTGCGCGGCCCGATGGAAAAGGTAGGCGCGCGGTAGCCCACGACCGGCACGCCGCCCAGGTCCTGCAAGACGCCGCGCGCCCGGCGCACGTCCTCTCGGAACTCGTCCGGGGTTTGGCTGTCGGCCCGGGCATGGCCGTAGCCGTGGCTCGCCAGCTCATGCCCGGCCGCGATGATGCGGCGCACGATGCCCGGGTAGCGGTCGGCGACCCAGCCCAGGGTGAAGAAGGTGGCGGCGACCCCCGCCGCGTCGAACTGCTGCAGGATGCGGTCGGTGTTCGCCTCGACCCGGCAGGGAAGCGCGTCCCAGCTTGCCCGGTCGATCACCCCGGCGAAGGCCTGCACCTGAAAATAATCCTCCACGTCCACCGTCATGGCGTTGACTGGCATCGCGTTGACCGGCCCCTCGTTAACAGAGAATTGCGCGGACGCCATCAGCCATCCGCCCCGAGCATCCGGGTGAGCCGGCGGAACACCTGCTCGCGCGCCGCCACCTGCTGCTCCAGCGCCTCGACGCGGCCCAGCAGGTCGGCATAGGACAGGGTGGCGCCCGGCCGCGCCGCGGCGCCGTTCGCATGGCCCGGTGCCGTCGTGTCCGCACCCGAGCCTTCCAGGTCATGCGCCAGTTCCAAAGCCGTCGCGTCCACCACGTCGCCGGTGATGTCGTGCGCCTCCTCCAGCACGCCATAAAGCAGCACGCGGGAGCACAGGCGGTTGATGCGGCGCGGGATGCCGCCGGTGTGGGTGAACACCGCCTCGAACGCCGCCTCGTCCCAATGCGGGTCGCCGGCCCAGCCAACGGCGTGGAGCCGGTGCTCGATGTAGGCCCGGGTTTCGGCCTGGCTGAGCGGCCCGAGGTGGTAGGAGGTGAGCACACGCTGGCGGAGCTGGTCGAGGTTGGGGCTGGCCAGCAGGCGGCGGAACTGCGGCTGGCCCAGCAGCACGGTCTGCAGCGAGGTGCGGCCCTCCACCGTGAGGTTGGACAGCATCCGCAACTCCTCAAGCGCCGCAAACGACAGGTTCTGCGCCTCGTCCACGATCAGCAGGCAGCGGCGGCCGGTCGCCTGGTGCTCCCGCAGCACATCCTGGAACCGCTGCAGCAGGGCCGCCTTGCCCCCTTCCTCCATCAGGCCGAACCCGGCCATCGCCAGGCGGAACAGCTCGTCCTCCGACACCTGGGTGGTGTTGACGCGGGCGATGGTGAAGGCGGCCGGGTCCATCTGGGAGCGCAGCCACTCGACCAGCGTGGTCTTGCCGGCGCCGACCTCACCGGTGATGACGATGAAGCCCTCGCTTTGCGCCAAACCGTAGTTCAGGTGGGCGATGGCCTTGCTGTGGCCGGTGCTGCCGAAGAAGAAGCGGCTGTCCGGCGTGAGCTGGAACGGCGTCGCGGACAGGTTGTAGAATGTTTCGTACACGGCACCGCGCCCTAAAAGCTTTTCCGCAGGCCGACCAGCAGCAGGTTCTCGGTCAGGTTCTGCCCCGTCTGGCCGAAGGCGAAGGAGCCGGCATTCGTCCGCCCCACCCCGCCCGAGCGGTCCGTGAACAGATAGCGCGCGCTGCCGGTCAATGTCTCCGTGAAGATGTAGTTGAGCGCAAGGGTGGTCTGCACCGTCCGCTGCGACCCTGATCCCGACCCTGGCGCCGCCGTGCCCACCAGGTTGCCGTTGTCGTCCACGCCGTAGGACAAGGACGCCGTGCTGGACAGGGCCGGCGACAGCTCGTGTTCCCAAGACAGCGTCCCGAAGACGCCGCTGTTGCTGGCCGTCACCGGCGCGGCCGTGCCGGCGACGCCGGCCGGCACCGTGCTGATGCTCTGACGGTCGTCCTGCTCGATGCTGACGCTCACGGAGTCGCGGTTCAGCAGCAGCAGTCCAGTGATCGAGAAGCGGCGCAAGCGGTATAGCCCGTTGTCCGTGCCGAACACGCCGCCGCTGGACGACACCGGCGCCCCGGTCACGCTATCGACCAGCAGGCCCGTCGGGCCGACATTGGTGGTTGCCAGCAGGTTCTGCTGCTCCTCCGCGTCGGTCGTCAGCCCGGTGGCGTAGCGCACGAACACCCGGGTGCGCGCGGTGGGCGAAAGCGCCCCGTCCACCGCGGCGGCGTTGAACCCGTCGCGCCGCCCGTAGGTGATGGTGAGCGAGCTGTCCGCGCTGGGCGTGAGCCGCCCGCCCACGCTCCAGATCGGCTCGCGGATTTGCACGCCGGGCAGGCCGTTGAAGCGCAGGTCCTGGTAGCCGAAGCCGGCCAGTGCCGTGATCGTGCGGGTGATGGCGTAGCCCACGTCGTTGGTGACCTGGTTGCGGTGTGCGCCCCGGTAGGCGCCGATGCCGCTGTATTGCACGGCCTCCAGCACCACGACATCGTTGACCCGGCCCAGGTTCTCCCCCGTGACGAACGACGCGCGCTCGCGCTGCGTGGTCAGGTTGCCGGTGGCGCCGAAGCCGTTGTTGAACAGGAGCGCCTGGGTGTTGTTGAAATCGGTCTGGTTGCCGTATCCGCTCTGGACGGTGCGCGCCAAGGAGTAGCCGAGCCGGGCCGTGCCGAGGCCGCCGAAGCGGTGCTCGGCATAGGGCGTCACGCTGAACGCCGTGCTCTGGATCTGGTCGTTGCGGTTCAGCGCCAGCGTGTTGCCCGTCTGGCCGTAGCCGCCGGTGCGGGACTGCTGGGTGACGCTGCCGCGCAGGTCGAGGAACACCGCCTCCGGCACCAGGGTCGCAAGCGCCACGCCGTTCCCATACTGGTCGAAGCGGTTCTGGCTCGAGTTCTGGGCATAGACGCTGGCAACCGGGGCGTAGTTCAGGTTCACCTGCAGCCGCGACGTGTCGCCGGAAACCTGCAGGGTGGGGCTGATGATCGTGAAGGCATCCGCCCGGCGCGGTTGTTCGATCCGCAGCGCGTTGTCGGTGAAGCCGGCGTCCACCCCGAGCGAGGTGTTGACCAGGAACGCCGGCCCGGTTGTGCGCGGCAGCAGGCCGGGGAGGTACTGCTCCAACTGCCCGCGCAGGTCGCCGACCCGGGTGTCGGGCACGGTGGCGGGC
>CAXTUQ010000069.1:0-15122 GCA_964247405.1 uncultured Acetobacteraceae bacterium | reverse complement strand
CCCCGCCGCCGGGCCGCGCGTGCCGCCGACCGCGGCGCCGGCGCAGTTCATCGCCGGCGGCACGCAGATGCTCGACCTGATGAAGCTCGACGTCATGCAGCCCGAGCGGATGGTCGATATCAACGCCCTTGCCGCGTCGAATGGCCGCATCGAGGTTCGGCCTGATGGCCTGCACCTCGGCGCGCTGGTCCGCATGAGCGAGGCGGCGGCGCACCCGGCCATCCAGCGCGACTACCCGGTGATCGCCGAAACGCTGCTGATGGCTGCCAGCCCGCAACTCCGCAACATGGCGAGCCTCGGCGGCAACGTGCTGCAGCGCACGCGCTGCACCTACTTCCGCGACACCGGCTGGACCCAGTGCAACAAGCGTGAACCCGGCAGCGGCTGCGCGGCGCTTGACGGCGTGAACCGCAAGCATGCCGTGCTCGGGGTGAGCGACCGGTGCATCGCCGCCTATTCCGGGGACTTCGCCCAGGCGCTGGTGGCGCTCGGCGCGGAGGTGCAGACGACCGGCGCCAACGGGTCCCGCACCATCGCGTTCGCCGACCTGCACACCGGGTCGGACAACCCGCATACGGAGACGGTACTGGCGCCGGGCGAGCTGATCACCGGCTTCCGCGTGCCGGCGGGGCCTTGGACCCGGCGCTCCGCCTACGTGAAGGTGCGCGACCGCGAGTCCTACGCCTATGGCCTGGCGACCGCGGCCGTCGCGCTCGACCTGCAAGGCGGCGTGGTGCGGGAAGCGCGGATCGGCCTGGGCGCCGTGTCCTACAAGCCGTGGCGGGCGCATGAGGCGGAGGCCGCGTTGCGCGGCAAGCCGCTGACCGAGGACACCGCCGCCGCGGCGGCGCAGGCCGCCTTCGCCGGCGCCCGCCCGCGCCAGGACAACGCCTACCTGATCGACCTGGGCCGCCGCACCCTGGCGCGCGCGCTCATGCAAGCCGGCCGGATGGAGGCCTGAGATGCTCGACGCCACCGAAACCCAAGTCATGCCGCAAGGCGCCCCGCCGAGCGCGGCCAAGCCGGAGATCGGCGCCCCGACCTCCCGCGTCGAGGGCCGGCTGAAAGTCACCGGGGCCGCGCGCTACGCCTCCGACCTGTACGGCGGCGCCAACCCGGCGCACGCCTACCTCGCCACCAGCGCCATCGCCCGCGGCCGGATCACCCGGCTGGACGAGACAGAGGCGCGCAAGGTGCCCGGCGTGCTCGACATCCTGACCTATCGGAACGTCGGCGACCGGGTGAAGCCGGGCAAGATCTTCTCGCAGAAGGGCTACATGGGCAGCAGCATGGCGCCGCTCGCCTCCGACCGGGTGCTGTACGACGGGCAGATCGTGGCGCTCGTCGTCGCCGAAACGTTCGAGGCGGCGCGGGAAGCGGCGAACCGCCTGCACATCGAGTACGCGGCGGAAACGCCGTCCGCGACCTTCGACAGTCCGGGCCTCGAAACCATCTCCGCCGAGGAGGCGTCCCGTGAGGGTGAGCAGCCCGGCGAGGAGAAGCCCAAAGTCGGCGACGCCCAGGCCGCCCTCGCAACCGCGCCGGTCACGGTGGACCAGCATTACGCGACGCCGACCCAGCACCACAACCCCATCGAGCTGTTCACCACCGCCTGCGCCTGGGCCGACGGCAAGCTGACGGTGTGGGAGCCGTCGCAGAACATGTACGGGTTCCAGAACGGCCTGGCCGAGCAGCTCGGCATCGCGCCGTCCGACATCCGGGTCATCTCGCCCTACGTCGGCGGCGCGTTCGGCTCGCGCGGGTCGCTGACCCAGCGCACTGCGCTGGTGGCGCTGGCGGCGCAGCGGGTGCGCCGCCCGGTGCGGCTGGAAACGACGCGCAGCCAGGGCTTCACCATCGCGACCTACCGGGCCGAAACCCGGCACCGCATCCGCCTGGGCGCCAACCCGGACGGCAAGCTGCAGGCGCTGATTCACGAGGGTTGGGAGGTCAGCTCCCGCCCGGACAACTACAAGGTGGCCGGCACCGACGCCTCCACCCGGCTCTACGCCTGCCCGAACGTCGATTCGGAGGTGTATATCGTCCACGCCGACCGTAACACGCCGGGCTTCATGCGCAGCCCGCCGGAGCTGCCATACCTGTTCGCCCTCGAATCCGCGATGGACGAGTTGGCGGTCGCGCTGAAGATGGACCCGGTCGAGCTGCGCCGGGTCAACGACACGATGCAGGAGCCGATCAAGGGCCTGCCCTACACGTCCCGCACCCTGATGCCGTGCTTCGACGCGGCGGCCAAGGCGTTCGGCTGGGAGCGGCGCGACCCGCGGCCTGGCTCGATGCGGGACGGCGAGTGGATGGTCGGGTGGGGCTGCGCCACCTCCATGTACCCGACCCAGGTGGGGCCGGCGTCGGCGCGGGTGATCCTGACGCCGCAAGGCAGCGTGCGGGTGCAGACGGCGGGGCACGAGATCGGCACCGGCATCATCACCGTGCTCGCGCTGACGGCGGTTTCCAACCTGGGCGTCGCCATCGACAAGGTTGCCGTCGAGGTCGGCGACACCGAGCTGCCGCCCGCCCCGGTCGCTGGCGGTTCCAACAGCACGGCCAGCATCGCGACGGTGGTGGCCAAGGCGTGCGAGCAGATCCGCGCCCGCATCGCCGAAGCGGCCGTCGCGGCGGAGGACAGCCCGTTCCGCGGCATGGACCCGGCCCGCCTCGTGCTGGCCGACGGCGCCTTGCGCGCGCCGGATGGCCCGTCCGAGCCGTTGGAGGCCGCGATGGGCCGTGCGGCCGGCGGCGCCATCGAGGCCTATGCCGAGAACATCCCGCATGGCATCCCGGACGGGGCGCTGAAGAAGCTGTACCAGGGCCAGGCCACGCTGATGGGCGGCGCCAAGATGAAGGACCGCATGCAGTTCGCCTTCGGCGCGCAGTTCGTCGAGGTCCGGGTCAACATGCGGACACGGGAAGTCCGGGTGCCGCGCCTGGTCGGCGCCTACGCCGCCGGGCGCATCGTCAACCCGAAGGCGGCAAAGAGCCAGTTGATGGGCGGCCAGATCTGGGGCATCAGCGCCGCGCTGCACGAGGCGACCGAGATCGACCGCCGCGCCGCGCGCTACGCCAATGCCGACCTGGCGGAGTACCTGATCCCGGTGAACGCCGACATGCAGGAGGTCACGACGATCCTGCTGCCGGAGCAGGACACCGAGATCAACCCGATGGGCATCAAGGGCATAGGCGAGCTGGGCAACGTCGGACTGAACGCGGCGGTAGCGAACGCCGTGTTCCACGCGACGGGCGTGCGGGTCCGCGAGCTGCCGATCCGGATTGAGAAGCTGCTGGACGCCTCAGCCGTTCCCGCCTGACGGCGCAAGCTGCGGCACGGCCAAACGGCGCACCGCCTCGATTGCCGCGTCGGGTTCGAGGCGGTGGCGCTGCGTTTGGCCGGCGTGCGCCAGCGCGACCCGGCCATCTTGCGCGATCACGAAGGTGGATGACCGCGGCAGGCGCCAATTGCCGGTCCCGTTGATGTGGGGCAAGTCGTGCCCCAGCCGAAGATACAGCGGCCGGATGATCTCCGGCAGATCGATCATGATGCCGTAGCGGTCCGACACGGTGCCGCCAGGGTCGGACAGCATGGAATAGGCCAGCAGGTCGCGCTCCGCCACCATGCCGCAGACATCGACGCGCTGCAGGGACACCACCAGCAGGTCGCCCCCGGCATCATGCAGCCGCGGCAAGGCCTGTTGCCAGGCGCGGAGCGACAGGGTGCAGAACGGGCACCAGCCGCCGCGGACGAACAGCAGGACGACCGGGCCGAGCGCCAGCCGGTCCGCCAGGTTGACCGTGACGCCGTTCTGATCGAGGAGGGAGAACCCGGGCGCAATGTCGCCGGGCTGCGGCATCGTCCGCAACGCCGCGGCGTCGGCCATCTCCTGGTCGGCAAGGCGCAGCGCCTCAAGGTCCGCCGGCGCCATGCGGTTCTGCATGCCTTGGTAGAACCTATGAAGCTGTTCGCTCAGGGATAGCTGACCCCCGCCCATCGCTTGCCTCCGATATGTTCGTTATCCCAGAAATGGCTTATGTTGCCTGGTTTGAAAAGCTGCCGGACCCGGTAACATTCATGCACAGGAATTTGAAGCGGTGGATTTGCTGGCGGGCCTACGCACCTTTGTCCGGGTCGCGGAATCCGGGTCGTTTTCAGCGGTGGCGCGGGAAATGGGTGCGACCCAGCCCGCCGTGTCCCGCCAGATCAGCGCCCTGGAGCAGCATTTGGACGCCCGGCTGATCCAACGCACCACCCGCAGCCTGACGCTGACGGAAGATGGGCGCGACCTGTTGGACCATGCGCGCCGGGTGCTGGACTGCGTGGAGGAGGCGGAAACCGCGGTCGGCCGCCGCCAGGGCGCGCCGAGCGGCCTGGTCCGCATCGCGGCGCCCGCAACCTTCGGGCGGCTCTACGTCGCGCCGCGCATGCGCCGGCTGCTGGACCGCTACCCCGAGCTGTCGGTCGAGCTGCACATGTCGGACAGCGTCACCGACATGATCGCGGAGGGCATCGACCTCGCCATACGCGGTGGCCAGGTCCAGGAAGCCAGCCTGGTTGCCCGGCGCATCGGCTCCTCGGCCCGCGCCGTCGTGGCCTCCGCCGAGTACTTGGAGCGCAACGGCACGCCGGCGCAGCCGTCCGACCTTGCGCGGCATTCCTGCATCGCCTTTCTGCAGGGCGCGACGCCGAACGAGTGGCGGTTCAACGGGCCGGGCGGCGCCGTGGCCGTCGGGATCGCCGGGCGCTTCCGCACCGACAGCACCGAAGCGATACGGGAAGCGGTGGCGGCCGGCCTCGGCTTGGCGCTCGGTCCCGCCTGGGTGTTCGGCAACGACCTGACCAGCGGCCGGGTGCGGCCCGTTTTGCAACGCTACCAGGCGGAGCAGGTGTCGATCTACGCGGTCTATCCGTCCCGCCGCCACCTGGCGCCGCGGACGCGGGCGGTGATCGACTTCCTGCTGGACGAGTTCCGTCTTGATCCGGCCATCTCGACCTATGGCGAAACCTGAGCGGCCCATACTTCCCGGCATAAGTGTTGTTCGTTATCGCAACGTTCTGTACGGCGTGCGCCGCTCCTAATCTGGTTGAGTTGGCGGTGTCCTGTCGGAGGCCCGCCACGCAGGACTGAAGGCCCGCCTATCCCGACGGACCTCCTGTTTTCAGGAGAGAGATTGACATGAAAACCATTTTGCTTGCCGCCGTCGCCGCAACCGTTTTGGCGCTGCCCGCCCTCGCCGGCGAGGGCAACGGCGAGCCGTTCCCGCTGTATGACACCGGCACGGTGACGGCTGCCCGGTCGATGCACACGGACACCGGCTCGAATGCTTATCCGAGCATTGTGGGCCGTGCAGGTTCGGCGCTCAACCTTTACGCGGCCGGCGTCGTGCCCAACACCGGGTCGGAGCAGCCGGCCCAGACCGCGAACTCGCTGCCGCGTGGGTTTGAGCGCGGGATGCCGGTCTATGCCCGCCGGTTGCCGGTGCGCTCGAATGTGGCGGTTGAGAACAGCATCTACCTCCCGCGTAGCTGACCAAGTTGGGGCGCTCGGCAGGCCGGGCGCCCCGTTCCGCTCGCCCGGCAGTCAGCCGTCACACGACAAGCCCATACGCCGCCAGCCCAGTCGAGCTTGAAGACGAGGACTGGCTGGCGTTCAGCGACGTCATGACCAAGTATCGTTGGGCGAATGTCTCGACAAAGTTCTTGTTCTTGAACTGCTTTATATCAACCCGGCTGGTGATCGCATTCTCCTGCGCGTTCAGCGATTGGTTCGCAATCTCCTGCGGGATGCCAAGCGTCGTCGTCACCACCCGGCGCAGCACCGGGTCGCCCAGGATGTCGTCCACGTTCTTCGCGTTCGCCACCGACGTGCGGAAGGTCAGCGCGTCCGACAGCCCGGGCGTCGTCGCATCGAGCGATTGGCGCCATTTGACCTCGGCATATGCGTTGGCCACGGTGTTCAGCACATTGGGGTCTTTGAGGACCGTAAGCCCCTTGGTGGCGAAATTGTAGGTGGCGGCCGTGGACTTCCAGGCCGTGTTGGTGAGTTGGCTGGCCAACGACTTCGGGTCGGTCGGATCGGACAGCAGTGCCTTGGTTATCAGGCCAGTGGAGCCGATCTGGTCCCCCAGGCCGTTGGCGGTCAGCAGGACCTGCTGCACCGCTGGGTTCGCCAGCAAGGTCTTCACGTCCTTGGCGCCCGCGACGGCCTTGCGGAAGGCAGCCACGTCGCGCTGCACATCGGGCTGCTTGGCCTCTGCCGCGATGTCCTTGGTCTGGTTCTGCTCCGCCTGCGTCAGCGCGAGGACGGGGTTGCCGCCCGAGACGCCGCCCGACGAGGAAAACCCGTACAGGACGCCGAGGTCGATACCGCCGATCGTGCCGCTCACGGCACGCCAGACAGCCCGGCGGTGATGTCCTCGTTCACCGCGATCAGGAACCCGAAGTCGGGCTTCGGTTGCTGCATCTCACGCTGCAATGCCTTCCCCACCGAGACGAGGGACGCCCGCAACGCCTCCGGCAGCGCATTATCGGGGTCGCGCAGCAGGTCGCCAACCATCATCCACAGCCGGGTGTTGTCGGCGAGAGCCTTGACCTGCTCCATCTCCGTGCCGGCCAGGGCCGCGCGGAGCGCCCCGTTGACGCGGCGGAACACGTCGGCCTCCTGTTGCCGCGGGCTGCGGAAGGCGGAGGCGGCGCGGTAGGCGCGGGCGGCTTGGATCTGCTGCTGCATGGCGAGGGCTTTCTATTGGATGGTGGTCACTGGATGGTGGCTTGGGGCTTGGCGCTGCGGCCGAGCACGCTGTCCTCGTGCCGGATGATCCGCCGGGCGAGCTTCAGGGCGGCGTAGCACTCGTCCGCCTCGACGGAGGCCAAGATGCGGTCCAGGATCTCGCGCGCCAGGGCGGAGGTGGTGGCAGTGCGGAACTCGGCGACGGCGGCGCGCGCCTGGCTCAGGCCGCGGTCACGCTCCTGCTCCGTGCCGATGTAGGCGAGCTGCAGGGCGAAGTAGATGCGGCGGGCCGGGCTGTCGGCGTGCTCCGGGGCCATGATCTGCTTGCCGAACAGGAAGCGGGCATGGGTGGTCAGCTCGATCCGGCTGCGGGTGCGGTAACGGAAAGAGGCCCCGTTCACGATGATCGCCTCGCCGGCGTGCAGTTCAAGGACTAGGTTCGACATGCGGGTTTTCCGAGAGGTTTGAGGGCCTCAACGCGAGGGAAGAGGGCCGGCGGCGGGCAACTTGCCCGCCGCCGGGTCGGCTAGGTTACTTGAACAGGCTGAGCAGGCTTTGCGGCGCCTGGTTGGCAAGCGACAGCGCCTGGGTGCCGAGCTGCTGCTTGATCTGCAGGGCCTGCAGCTTGGCCGACTCTTTGGACAGGTCGGCGTCCACCAGGGCGCCCAGGCCGGCGTTCAGGCTGTCGATCTTCGAGCTGTTGAACGTGATCGTCGCGTCGATCCGGTTCGAGTCTGCACCCGTCTGGTTCGACTTATCCGCAACGTCCTTCAACACCGTGCTGAACGCTGCTGCGCCAGAGGTCGCGCTCAGTGCCGTCGCCGCCGAGCTTTGGTCGTTGCCCGCCGTGATGGCCCCGAACGAGTCCACTCCGGTCGCCGAACGGCTGAACGTCGAGCCGATCAGGCTCGCCAGCGTGTTAGCCAGCCCGCTCTCGTCGGCACCCGAAATCTTCAACGTGCTGCCAGTCTCACTGCTCACCACGGTTGTGCCCGCGCCGGCCGTGGGCGTAGCGCCCGCGGTCTTGCCCAGCAGGGTCTGGCCGTTATAGGTCGAGCCATCCACGTAGTCGGCCACCTGGCTCACCAAGGATTTGTAGGATGCGACATACTGGTCGCGTGAGTCCTGGGTGATGCTCTGGTCGCTGATCTTCTCCAGCAGCCCCTTGGCCGTGTTGACGGTGTCGGAAAGCTTGCCCAACGCGCTGACCGCCGTGCTGACCAGGCCCTTGGCGCTGCCAAGCTGCTCGTCCGCACTGGTGAGCGCCCCCACGTCCGAACGCACCCGCTGCGCGATGGCATAAGCGCCGCCGTCATCGGTCGCGTCAGACACGCGGAGGCCCGTGGAGATATGCTTCTGCGTCGTCTGGAGCTGCGCGTTGGTGGAGTTCAGCGAGGCCAAAGCGACCTGAGCGCCGATGTTCGTGTTTACTGAGTTCAAAGCGATGGTCATGATGATTTACCCTGTCGGCCCGCACGCGACCCAATCGGTGCGGTCCGTTTTTCTGTTCACAACCCCGGGTTTTGCCGGAGTGAATGCAGTTTCGCCGAAAATGATTAACAAACCGCAAACAGGAACGAAAAAAGAAACAGGCTTCGCCGGGGTGCGTCAGGCGGTCCAGCGGTACAGCCAGGTTTCCGTGAGCGCCCCCTGTTCGTCGCGCAGCGCGCAACGCAGGTCCGCTGCCGGGGCGCCAGCCGGGTCGAACACGAGGCTGGTCCGCCAGCCCCCGGCCTCCGGATTGGGGCCGGAGTAGCCCGCGCCCATTTGCCCGGCGCTGCTGCCGAGTTCGAGCCGCACCGGGGCGTCGGCCGCAAGCGCCTTCACCGCATCGCCCGTGAAATCCAGCACAAACACCCGCGTGCCCGGCGCCGTCCCCGCGCCCGTGCGCATCTCCGCCACCCGCGCCAGCCGCGGATCGCCCCCTGTGTTTCCTGGCGCGTCGGCGCCCCAGTGCAGGCGGTAGGTGAAGCCGTACTCCCCGCCGGCGCGCAGCGCCTCCCGCCCGCGCCAGAAGGCGACGATGTTGTCGTTGTACTCGCTGTCCGTCGGAATCTCGACCAGGTCCACCGCGCCCACGCCCCAGTCGCCAATGGGTTCGACCCACAGGCTCGGCCGGCGGCCGTACGGCACCTCCAGGTCGCCATAGTCGCGGAACTCCCGCTTGCGCTGCAGCAGGCCGAAGCCGCGCGGGTTGGCGTCGAGGAAGGCGCTGAACTGCACGGCGGCGGGGTTCAGCAAGGGCCGCCACAGGCGCTCGTCGCGTCCGGTGAGGGCCGCCAGCCCGTCGCTGTCGTGCACCGCGGTGCGCCAGTCGTCCGGGCGCACCGCGTCCGGCCGGGCGTGGTCGCGGGGGCTGAACTCGTACATGCTGGTCAGGGGCGCAATGCCGGCCTCCGCGATGTCTCGGCGGGGGAACAGCACGCTTTCCACGTCCATGACCGTGGTCTCGCCGGGGCGCACGGTGAAGCGGAACGCGCCGGCAGCGCTTGGGCTGTCGAGCAAAGCGTGGATCGCCAGGGTGCCGACGCCGGGCTGCGGGCGTTCGAGCCAGAAGGTGCGGAAGCGCGGGAACTCCTCGGGTTGCGGCGTGCCGGTGCCAATCGCGAGGCCGCGGGCCGACAGGCCGTAGGACTGGCCGCGGCCAACGGCCCGGAAGTAGCTGGCGCCGAGGAACACGCAGAACTCGTCGAACTGGCCGGGCTGGTTGATCGCGGCGTGCGCCCGGAACCCGGCGAAGCCCAGGCGGTCCGGCACGCGCACGGCCGGGTCGCCATAGTCGAACAGGTCAGGGTCATAGGGGACGGGCGCGGCCTGGCCGTCCCGCACCTCGTAGATGTCCACGCCCGGCCGATACAGGAAGCCGCGCGGGAAGAACTGCACCTGGAACGGCAGGTCCTGCCCGCGCCACAGCGCGCGCTCC
Source organism: uncultured Acetobacteraceae bacterium (assembly GCA_964247405.1). GTDB lineage: Bacteria > Pseudomonadota > Alphaproteobacteria > Acetobacterales > Acetobacteraceae > CAHJXG01. Next base: position 5,462 of record CAXTUQ010000069.1, on the reverse strand, counting down.
GGCTTGAAGCGGATGCCACGGTATTGCTCGTAGCTCATCGACCCGGCCGCGCCGGGCAAGATGGTGTCCGGTTCCCGATACGGCTGCTTCGCCAAGTCCTGCGCGGCGCGGCGCACAACGGAGCCGGTGAACGGCGTCGCCCCTGGCACGACCGCGCCGACGGCGAGAGCCACGCCTCCCTGCATCGCCCGGCGTCGCGTGATGTCGTGCAAGGCGTAAACTCCGTCCGGACTGGGCCGCGACCCTGCTTGTTGCGATGCCCGATTGTCAATCGGGGCGCTGCACGCCCACGCAGGCGCCCCATATCCACGGGATGCATCCGACCGTCCGCGTGATCGACCTGGAAACCACGGGGTCCCGCCCGCCCGATGACGGCGTAGTGGAGATCGGCTGGCAGGATGTGGCCGACGCCGGCCCGGACGGCTGGCAGCTCACGCCGGAGCGCGGCGCGCGCTACGTCAACCCGGGCCGCCCGATCCCGTCCCGCACCGCCGCCGTGCACCACATCATCGACGCCGACGTGGCCGACAGCCCGCTTTGGCCCATCGTGTCGCCGCCGATCCTGGCGGCACCGGGCCTCGTGGCGCTGGCGGCGCACCGCGTCGAGTTCGAGCGGCGGTGGTGCGTCGATGCGCTGACCGGCGGGCTGCCGTGGATCTGCACCTACAAATGTGCGCTGCGGCTGTGGCCGGAGATGCCGTCGCACTCGAACCAGGGGCTGCGGTACGAGCGAATGCCCGCCGGGCTGGACCGCGCGCTGGGCTTGCCGGCGCACCGGGCGGGGCCGGACGCCTACGTGACCGCGCATCACCTGCGCGACATGCTGAACGAGGCTGGGCTGGATCAGCTCATCGCCTGGTCGCGGGAGCCGGCGTTGCTGGTCCGGGTGCCGTTCGGTCCGTACCGCGGGCGGCGCTGGGCTGACCTGGATGACGAGGCGCTCGACGTCATCCTGGCGCGCAACAGCGACCGCGACGTGCGCTTCACCGCCCGGCACGAGCGCGACCGCCGCCAAAACGCCCCGCCCGCGCCGGCGCCGCAGGCCATGCTGCTGTAACGCTACCCGGCCGCGCCGCGGCTGGGCTATGCTCGCCCCGCGACTTCGCAGGAGCGGACCATGTACCGGGCCACCGTCGGCGGCGAGCGGCATTGCTTCCCGGGCCTCGCCGCCTTGATGGCACAGGCCACCCCGCTGCGCAGCGGCGACCAGCTTGCCGGGCTTGCGGCGGACAGCCAGGCCCGCCGGGTCGCGGCGCAATGGGCGCTGGCCGACTTGCCGCTCACCGAGTTCCTGGACACGGCCGTCGTGCCGTATGAAATCGACGAGGTCACGCGGCTGATCCAGGATACCCACGACGCGGCGGCCTTTGCGCCGGTCCGGCACCTGACGGTGGGCGGGTTCCGCGAGTGGCTGCTTTCGGACGACGCGACGACGGAGGCGCTGGCGGCCCTGGCGCCCGGCCTGACCCCCGAGATGGTCGCCGCCACGAGCAAGCTCTGCCGCCTGCAGGACCTGATGGTGGCGGCGAGCCGGGCGCGGGTGGTGACGCGTTTCCGCGGCACGATCGGCCTGCCCGGGCGGCTTTCCACCCGCTTGCAGCCCAACCACCCCGCCGACGACCCGCGCGGCATCGCGGCCAGCGTGCTGGACGGCCTGCTGCTCGGCTCCGGCGACGCCTGCATCGGGGTGAACCCGGCCACCGACAGCCCCGAGCGCACCCACGCGCTGCTGTCTTTGCTCGACGAGATCCGGCAAACGCTGGCGGTCCCGACGCAGACTTGCGTGCTGGCGCACGTGACCACCACGATGGAGCTGATGCGCCGCGGCTCGCCGGTGGACCTGGTGTTCCAGTCGGTTGCCGGCACGGAGGCCGCGAACGCCGGCTTCGGCATCACGCTGGCGCTGCTGGACGAGGCGCACGCGGCGGCCGCGGCGCGGCACCCCGGCCTGAACGCCATGTATTTCGAGACCGGGCAAGGCAGCGCCCTGTCGTCCGGCGCGCATCACGGGGTGGACCAGCAGACGCTGGAAGCGCGGGCCTACGCCGTGGCCCGGCGCTACAGCCCGCTGCTGGTCAACACGGTGGTGGGCTTCATCGGGCCGGAGTATCTGTTCGACGGCAAGCAGATCACCCGGGCGGGCCTGGAGGACCATTTCTGCGGCAAGCTGCTGGGCCTGCCGATGGGGGCGGACGTGTGCTACACCAACCACGCCGAGGCCGATCAGGACGATGCCGACGCGCTGCTCGCGCTGCTGGCCGCGGCCGGCCTCAACTTCGTCATGGGCGTGCCTGGCGCCGACGACATCATGCTCGGCTACCAAAGCACCTCCTTTCACGACGCGCTGGCGATGCGCGAGCTGTTGAACCGCCGCCCGGCGCCGGAGTTCGAGGCGTGGCTGGGAGAGCAAGGCTTGCTGGACCAGGCCGGCCGCGTGCGCCCGCCGGGCTTGCCGGCGCGGCTGTCGCAGCGGTTCCAATCCCTGCTGGCCGCCGCGTGACCGACCCAGCCTGGACGCCGCTGCGGGCGCTGACCGCGGCCCGGATCGGCCTCACGCGCAGCGGGGCGTCGCTCGGCACGGCGCCACTTTTAGAATTCCGCCTGGCCCATGCCCGGGCGCGCGATGCGGTTCACCATGACTTGGGCGCCTTGCCGGCGCTGGAAGCGTTGGGCCTGCCGGTTGTGACGGTGCGCAGCCGCGCCGCCGACCGGCGCACCTACCTGCTGCGTCCGGATTTGGGCCGCGCCCTGGACGACGGCGCCGGCTCCGCGCTCGCGCCGCACGCCGGGGCGCATGGCCTGGCGGTGGTCGTCACGGACGGCCTTTCCGCGTTGGCGGTTGAGCGTCACGCGGCGCCCGTGCTGGCGGCGCTGCTGCCGGCCTTGCGTGCGGGCGGCTGGGCATTGGCGCCGCTGGTCGTGGCGCATCAGGCGCGGGTGGCGCTGGGAGACGCGGTGGCGCGGGCACTCGGCGCCGGCGCGGTGCTGGTGCTGATCGGCGAGCGCCCGGGCCTCTCGGCGCCGGACAGCCTGGGCGCCTACCTGACCTGGGCGCCAGCGGCGGGCACGACGGACGCGGACCGCAACTGCGTCTCCAACATCCGCCCGGACGGGCTGGGGTATCAGGAGGCCGCATGGAAGCTGGCGTTCCTGCTGGATCAGATGCGGGCGATGGGCAGGTCGGGGGTGCGGCTTAAGGATGAGTCTGATCGGATGGCGGCGCTGCCCGATCCAGCCACACGTTCCTGACCTACTCAACGCTTTCCTGGCCGCGAATAGTTTCTTGGCATAACAGTGCCATACTGATTGAAAGCTGGCATGAGGATCGAAATATCCCGGCTGGTCCTTCGTCACCCCACCCTGGCCGAATGGTTGCCCTATCACTGCAGCCAACCTGACCCTATTTGGACTAAACTTAGTCCGATTGGAGGCAGCCATGCAGACGATCAGCATTCATGCCGCCAAAACCCAGCTCTCCCGGTTGGTGGACGAGGCCGCGGCGGGCAAAGAGGTCATTATCGCTCGCGCCGGCAAGCCGGTTGCCAAGCTCGTGCCGCTTACCCCTCCTCCAGCCGTCCAGCGGCGCGTGCTTGGTCGCCTTGCCGGACAACTTACCGTGCCTGCGGATTTCGATGCGCCTCTGCCTCGCGACATACTTGATGCTTTCGAAGGGCGCTGATGCGCCTGCTGCTCGACACGCATGTCCTACTCTGGGCGTTGAATGATCCAGCCCGGCTGGACGACGCAACACGCGATCTTCTGGAGGACGTTGCCAACGAGGTCTTGTTCAGTGCCGCCAGCATCTGGGAGATCGCCATCAAAGCCAGGCTTGGGCGAGCCGATTTCTCGGTGCGCCCCGAGCAGGTGGCCTGAGAAGCGCGCCTCACAGGGTTCGTGGAATTGCGCGTCAGCGCCGATGCTGCTGCCCGGGTCGCCGACTTGCCGTTGCATCATCGCGATCCTTTTGATCGGTTGCTGGTGACAGGCCATAGCCGAACCGGCGCGGCTCACACGATTGATCCGCTGCTGCCACCCTACTCTGAGTTGGTGGAACTCATCAGATAACGGTGCATCCCGTCACGACCCTCCTCACTCCACCCCCATCACCAACCCCTCGATGTCATGCTTCTGCGTCACGGGCACGAGCGTTTCTACCACCCGGCAGACAAGGTGCGCCCGGACGGAGGGCGGCAAAGCGTCGTAGTAGTCCCGCGTCACCATCATGTCGTGCAGCGCGGCATGCCCGGCCCTCGGCGCATCGACGCCCAACACCAGCACCGGCCGGGACACTGGCGACGGATGCGCCGTGCCGCGGTGAATAGTAAGCGCGGAGCGGCATGAGATGTCGCCCATCTCGGGATACTTCTTCACCCCGCGCGCCGCATACCGCGGCCACTCGCCCGGGTCGGGGAACATTTCGTGCTTCCACGCCCGCCCATCCTCCCATTGGGTGCCCGGCGCGACCTCGAACGGCCCCATGTCGGGGGTGACATCGACGCCGGTGAGGTTGAAGGCCAGCGAGGTGATGCGCCGGCCCGCGTAGCTGTCCGGCGGCGAGGGGAAGTCACGGTGCCAGGGCTGGTTCCGGGCGCCCTGGAACGGGGTGTCGAAGCCGACCTCGACGATCTCGTATTGCGGCCCCAGCACAGCCTCGCACATCCCAACAATCCAAGGATGGGTCACGAGGTCCACGAAACCCTGCAATTCCTGTGGGTGCACCTCGACGTACCAGCGCCGCGGCCCGCGGCCGACCGCGCCGCCGGGGCGCTGGATGGCGGCCCAGAAGGCGGTCATCATGTCTTCGCGCATCTGCTCGACCCAGTTGCGCGGGAACGCACCCTTGAGGCCGGTGACGCCGTCACGCATGAGCGTCGCGACCGCGCCCTTTACGTCGGCGGCTGGTGCTGCCTCGACGGTCCGGTTTGCTGCTTCAGACATCGGCGCCTCCTTTTCCTGTGCCGCGCAGGGTATCGGCTTCGCCGGCCGACGTCACTTCGGCGGAGCAACCCCGGCGCGCTCTTGATCAGCCGGGCCGCCCGGCCGTGTCACGGCTTGCCCCCCTTTCACGGTGCTCGTCGCCAGGTTGCCCGGCGGGTTGGCAGTCGGCCCGGTGGCAGGCTTCGGCTGGTTCCTCACGAAGGCTGCGCCTGGGTTCGGCGTCGTCGATCCGCTCGGATAGGCCGGGCGGCTCTGCGGGCCGGTCGTCGCGTTCTCCGAGCCGGCCGGTGAGCTTCGTGGAGGTGACACTCCGGGCTTGTCGTGACCACCGTTGCCTAGCCCATCCCGCGATTGCGTCGGGCCGGCTTGGGCAAAGGCCACGGCGGGGACGGCGAGGAAGCTTATGGCAAGCAGCGAGGCGGCATGGCGCATGACAGACTCCCATAGGTTTACCAGGCGGCAACGGCGGTGACGCGGCAAGGTTGCGGCACTAAGCCGAGCGTCAGACCCGACCGGCCCCGCCC
>CAXTUQ010000068.1:0-15182 GCA_964247405.1 uncultured Acetobacteraceae bacterium | reverse complement strand
GTCACCCCACCGTCGCTCACGCTGAGGCCGCTACGGCAGAACTGAATGGCCCTGGGCGGCTGCTTGCGGGATTGCAGATCACGGCGGAGGTTGTCTGCCTGTCTTGCACGATCGGCTTCGTGCTGGCTTGGCCGATTTGCATGGCGCGGCTGTCTCGCAACCGCGCCCTATCCGCGGCGGCCCTGTCCTACTTGACGCTGTTCCGCGGCACGCCGCTGCTGTGCCAGTTGTATATTGTCTACTACGGCGCGGGAGAGCTGCGGCCGGCCCTGACCAACCTGGGCGTATGGAATTTTTTCCGCGAAGCGTTCTTCTGTTGCATCTTGGCGTTTAGCCTAAACACTTCGGCCTACCAAGCGGAGATCTTCCGCGGCGCGGTCCTCTCCGTCAGTAAAGGGCAGCGCGAGGCGGCCAGAGCCCTTGGTCTTTCACCTGTAAACATTCTCCGCCTGGTCGTGCTGCCGCAGGCTATGCTTGTCGCATTGCGCCCCCTCGGCAACGAACTGGTCAGCATGGTCAAAGCCAGTGCGCTCGCTGCCATCGTCACGCTGCTCGACTTGATGGGACAAACACGGCTGGTGTTCGCCCGCACATTCGACTTCTCGGTTTACCTCTACGCTGCAATCCTTTATTTGGTGATAACGGAAGCAATCCGGCGGCTTTGGCTGCTGATCGAGCGGCGGACGTCCCGGCACATGCTTCCAGCTGCCGTATTGCAGGACACCGCGCTGGAGGCCAGCAGCGCGACTACGTTGGACGACCGCGCAGATTGTCTTACCATCGCCAAACCGTAACGATTCCGTCAGGTCATGAGCGGGTAGGCACCCTAGGTGTTTGGTCCCGGGGAGTCGTGACGCTACTTTGACCCGAGAGGGAGAGGAAGCGCTATGGCAGGCAGTCTTCATGGCTCAGCCCGGACAACGCCGCGAGTTCGAGCCGAGCTCCAAGCGTCGCAAGAGGCGACCAGCACCCTGGCCCAGCGCTACGGCCTGAGCCGCACCACCGTTGCCAAGTGGCGCACCCGGACCACGACCGATGACGCGCCCATGGGGCCGAGTTCACCCCGCAGCACCGTGCTGACGCTGGCCGAGGAGGCCATGGTGGTCGAGTTTCGCCGTAGAACGTTGCTGCCGCTCGACGACGTGCTCGGTTGCTTGCGCGACAGCATCCCAAAACTCACTTGCTCAAGCCTGCATCGCTGCCTGGAACGGCACGGCATCTCCCGGTTGCCCGAAAACCCGGACAAGGCGTCCAAACGCGGCAGGTTCGCCCAGACGGCCATCGGCTACGTCCACATCGACATCAGTGAACTGCGCCTGGCAGAGGGCAAGCTCAACATGTTCCTGGCCATCGACCGCGTTTCCAAGTTCACCTATGTCGAGTTCCGCGACGACGCCGGAAAGATGAACGGGGCTGACTTCCTCCGCAACGTCGTCGAGGCGTTCCCCTATGCCATTCACACCGTGCTGACCGACAACGGCATGGCCTTTGCCGACCTGCCGAAGAACCGCACAGGGCCAACCAGGCGATACCTCGGCGCCCACATCTTCGACCGCGTCTGCAATGAGCACGGGATCGAGCACAAGCTGACCAAGCCATACCACCCTTGGACCAACGGCCAAGCCGAGCGGATGAACCGCACCGTCAAGGAAGCCACGATCAAGGCGTTCCACTATCCCAACCTCGAAAGCCTCAAAGCCCACGTCCTTGCTTTCGTATCGGCCCACAACTTCGCCAAGCACCTCAAGGCGCTCCGGTGGAGGACCCCCTTCGAAGCCGTCTGCCACGCCTGGACGACAACCCCCGACGTCTTCAAGCTAAACCCGCGCCACCTCATCCCGGGACCAAACACCTAGTATGGCCGGGATCACTACCTCGTCCCCGTCAACGGTAATCAGCAGGGCGTTGAAAATCAACTCTTGCCGCCGGCGAGGACGGTCCCGGATCGAAGGTGGGGCATGCGGCTATTAATTCGACTTCAGCCGGTTCGGGGATCCTCCGACTCGGGCCGAAGTCATCCCGCTCTAGGTAAGCGCCAGGCAGAAGCGCTGGATGCGGGTGCAAGCTTCGTGGAGGGCCTCGTTGCTAGTAGCGTAACTGATGCGAAAATGCCCCGGGAACATGAAGGCCGTCCCGTGCACCGCCGCCACCCCTTCCTCGTCCAGCAGCGCCACGACAAAACTCTCGTCGTCCGTGATCGTGGCACCCCGCGCGGACGTCTTGCCGACGCAGCCGCTCATCGACGGGAACACGTAGAAAGCGCCCTCTGGACGATGACAGTTGATTCCGAGCGCCTGGTTGAGCATGTCCACGACCATATCGCGGCGGCCTTGATAGGCCTCCACCATCATCGTTACGCTGTCCTGCGGCCCATTCAACGCCTCGACCGCCGCCGCCTGGCTGATGCTCGAGGTGTTCGACGTGGACTGCGACTGTAGCTTATCCATAGCCTTGATGAGCGCTTTCGGCCCGCCAGCGAAACCAATGCGCCAGCCCGTCATGGCATGGGCCTTGGAGCAGCCGTTCATTGTGACCGTACGATCCATCAGCTTGGGCTCAACCTGCGCCATCGTTGCGAAACTGAAGTCGCCATAGGTCAGCTTTTCGTAGATGTCGTCAGTGAAGACCCAGACCTGGGGATGTCGCAGCAGCACCTCGGCGAGCGCCTTGAGCTCCGCGGCGGTATAGGCAGCACCGGTCGGGTTACAGGGGCTGTTAAGCAAAAACCATTTCGTCCTCGATGTTATTGCCGCTTCCAGATCCTCGGGGCGCAGCTTGAAGCCGGTGTTCTGGCCGCACGGCACGATCACCGGCGCGCCGTCCGCCAATGCCACGATGTCCGGATAGCTGACCCAGCAGGGGCTCGGGATGATCACCTCGTCCCCCGGGTTCAGCGTTGCGACCATCGCGTTGTAGATAATCTGCTTGCCGCCCGTGCCGACGATGATCTCGTCCGGCGCATAGTCCAGCCCCGAATCCCGCTTGAACTTCGCCGCCACGGCCTTGCGCAGCGCCAGCGTCCCAGCGACGTCGGTGTATTTCGTCTCCCCCGCCTGGATGGCGCGGATAGCTGCCTGCTTGACGTTCTCCGGAGTGTCGAAGTCGGGTTCGCCCGCGGACAGGTCGATCACGTCCCGCCCCTCGGCTTTCAGCGCGCCGGCCTTGGTGCTGATGGCGATGGTCTGGCTGTGACTTACGCGGCCGAGCCGTTCGGCGATCAGGGGCATAATGCAGTCCTCCACGGGTCACAAAGCATAGGTGTTTTATGCCTCGTTGCGCTCCGCAGCAACCTTGCGCTACCGCATTCACGACAATCAACTAAGGCTCTTTCCACCGCGGCCGGGTCGAGCCTTTGAAGGATGTAGCGGATAGCGGCGTGTGCAGGCGCCCGCTTCCATTTCAGCGAGAAAGCCGCATTCAGCCTGCGGCGATGGACGTTGATGAACGTGAAAATGCCGCGATACGAGTTGCAGCCAGTCACGATGGCCAAGATGGCAAACAGCAGCACATGGGGCAGCCTATAGAGTTGTCCCTGCGCCCGGCGTGGATCAGGAGCGTCAGCCAGCACATCCAGCAACGGCGAAAACGCAGCCACGGCAATCTCCAACCCAACTGCCGCCGTAAAGGTCAGATATTGGCAGGCTCGGGTATCCCTCTTGCGATCAGCTTCCTTACTTCGCGCTGCAGGTGTGGCGGAGCGGCCTCAACACAGCCGATCCAGCAGCGTTGAACAGCCCTGGGGCGAGTGCGTGTCGTCGGGATGACCGGTCGTCTCGTCCGTCCGGAGATGGACGGCGAAGCCCAGTGCATCGTCGAGCCATGCTTCCATCGCGTCGTGAGCCCCGTCGGGGGCGAAAGCGGCTTCGGGCACCCTCGTCTTCCCGTCGACACGCAGCGTCACCGTACGGGCGTCGAGGTCGAAACGCGACCTGATCCGGTGGACGCCCACATGGTTCTTGCTGTTCACGAACCGGCCCCGATCATCGAACATGGCCCACCAACGGTCGTCGGCGAGGGCGCCGCTGGCCAGCAAGTGCGCGCTGGACACCTCGACGGCATCAAGCGACTTGATCGGGAAGATCGCGATGCGGGAGATAAAGGGCGAGACGTCTATCATGTGTTGGCAGGGGTCAGTGGCGGAGACGATCGGTATCTGGCTTCAATAGCCTCTGCGGCGGTCGAAGCCGTCCGGTGCCTGGCCGGTCCGGCGGTAGTCGGCCACCGCCGCCGCCACGATCGTGGCTGCCGAGGCGCGATCCGTGCGCGCCGCAACGTGGGGCAGCACCGTCACGCCCGGATGACGCCAGAAAGGGTGCCCTTCGGGCAACGGCTCGTGATCGAACACATCGAGCACGGCTCGGCGCAGCCGGCCAGATGCTAGCGCGTCGAGAAGGTCTACCTCGACAACATGGCCGCCCCGGCCAAAGTTGGCCACGCACGCACCGGGCGCAAGGCGAGAGAAGCTGGCCGCGCTCAGGAGCCCGCGCGTCTCGGCTGTGAGCGGCAGTAAGTTGAGCAGGATCTCGGCATCTTGGAGCGTCGCCTCCAAACCTGCGTCCCCGGCACGCACTTGCACGCCGTCAAGGGAGTTTCCCGAGCGGCTCCACCCCCGCACGTCGAAGCCGATCTGAGCGAGCAGCGTGGCCGTCGCCCGCCCCATCTCGCCGAGCCCGAGCACGGCAACACGGCGGTCACGGGCGAGGCGGGTGGAGTGTTGCAGCCACACCTTTTCCCTTTGCTGGGCTGCGTAGACGTCGAGGTCGCGATGCAGGCTGAGGACCACCGCGGCCGCTGTCTCGGCCATCGACCGCGCCAGCATCGGATCGACCAGTCGTTTTACCGGCACATCGGGGAGCGTGGGATCCGCCGCGAGCCGGTCGACGCCCGCCCAGAGGCTATGGACCCAGCGGAGGCTTGGCAAACCGCCCAGCGCGCCCGGGTGCGGGTTGGCCACGATCGCCACTTCCACGACACTGCGGTCGGAGCACTCCTCCGCCGTTATGACGGTCTCGCTGGACATGGCGCGCGACAGGGCGTCGCGCCATGCGGCTTCCTCCGCGCGGGGCAGCGAGTTCACAAGGAGAAGGGGCGACCGGCGCATCGTCAAGCGGCCTGGAAGAGCGCGTCGAGCGTGGAAAGACCCTTGATCTCGATCGGGTTGCCCGAGGGGTCGAAAAAGAATATGGGCCATTGCTCGCTGAGCTGGCCCTCGGAGCGCAAGGTCGGGGCAAGCGCGAAATTGACGTCGCACTCGCGCAGGCGCTCGGCCAAGGCCTTCCAATCGTCGAGTTGCAGGGCGACGCCAAGGTGCGGCATGGGCACGAGATGGTCGCCCACGCGTCCGGTCCGCTCGGTGCGGAAGGGCTTGCCAAGATGCAGCGAAATCTCGTGACCGAAGAAGTCGATCCAGGCCGGAGCGCTGCGGCCTTCTCGGCAACCGAGGACGTCGCCGTAGAAGCGCCGCGCGTCATCCAAATCGCGGACGTTGTAGGCGAACTGGAAGCGGCTGTGCATGTATCGTTTCTCCGGAGCGTTGGCCGTCGGTCGCTTACAAGACGCAGACTTATCAGTCAGTCGACCATGGCATAAGCTGGTTTTTGCCGCATTCACACCCAGCCATAGGCTTGTCATGGAAACCCACTTTCTCGAAACCTTCATCGCGATTGCTGAAGGCGGGTCCTTGGCGGCGGCGGCCCGCCGGCAAGGGCTGACGGCGGCCAGCGTGACGCAGCATCACCGACCGTGTGCAGGCACAAGCCTGCGCGCGGACCATCGCCGGCTGGCAGCTGCCGCCCGCAGCACCCTGCCCGGTGGTGCTGCTGCGCCCTGGGCTTGGAAAGCCTCGAAGAAGGGAGAAGCCGGGATGACTGCCTGAAAAAAAGAGACTGGCACAACGCTGATACGATGATGTCCGTGCCCCGGCGAGCAGCCCTTACGCTCTCAGGTCCCCAAAGAGCCGAGGCTGCGCTCGATCACTCTAGCAAAACATAGCCGAAACCGGGTGAGCTTGCTGGCGTGCTGGCCGGAATGTCGAAGCAGGACAGGTGTTTGGCCAAGACCTGCTGCCAAGGCCCGTATCAGCGTGCCCGCCTGCGGCGAAGCCGTCGGCGGGCCTGGCGTTCGGCCGCTTCGGCGTCGCGCAGCAGCACCGTGCGCTGCCCGGTGGTAAGGACAGGCGCCTCGGCACCGTCGCGCAGCAGATCCGCATGGCTGCGCAGGTTGCGTGCGCTGGCCAGGCGGCCGGCGTCAGTCAGGCGATGGGGGGCGGCGTGGATCAGCATGGCACTCTCCTGAAGCAAGCAAGGCCCGCTCGGCACGGCCAGCGGGCGGGGGTGGACAGGAACAAGCAGGCGTCGCGCCTTCCCGGATGCCCAACACCGGCGGGGGAAGCGCTGCGGCTGGACGGTGCCGGGCCGGCTGGCGTCAGCCCAAAGGGCAGAACAGGTCCGCCTGCACGCCGCGGCGACCGTGGCGGAGCACCTCGACCATCCGCGTGTAGGCGTCGCACTGCAGCGCGCGCCGGTGCCGCAGCTGCCCGGCCTCACTGTCGTTACCGTCCCAGATCCATCGCCAGGCCATGCGGCCGTGCGCGTCGCGCTCGGCAATGGCCACGAAGCGGCTGCGGCCCTTGATCGGCATGTCGATCTCGATGTGCCCGGCGTCGTGCGGGGGATCTCCCAGCCGCGTGATACGAACCTTGAGCGACGCCGCCCTGAGCGCGTGCAGCATGTTCGGGATCGAATGGGGGTCGGAGGCCACGTGGGCCGGCATGCCTGTGCGCCGGCGCCGGGCACGCGGGTTGGGATCGAAGTCCTGCGGGCGCGGGCGGGCCAGGCAGGACGGCGATGCCACACCGTCCACCCACAGATCGGCCATGGTGGGCGGCGCGTTGGAGCGCCTGGCCCACTGCGCCGCGTGCAGCAGCCAGGCGCGCTTGCCGGTGGCGAGGCCGATCCGGTCGGCGGCCTCGCGGAACTGGCGGTGCAGCTGCACCTGGCGCTGCCAGTCCGCCTCGGCGTCGGCCACGGCGCGGGCGAGGACCTGCAGGCGGTGCTCGTGCTCGTCGCGCGTCACCGGCTCGCGGCCGGGCACGCGCTCACCGTGCAAGCGGACGTACGCGTCGGCGAGCACCTGGGCACGGGTCCGCACGACCTCGACGGCCAGCACGTCGCCGGGCCGGTAGGGGCCGCTCACCTCGCCGATCAGCGGCAGGTCGCGGCCGGTGCGGTGCAGGAAGTGCAGGCCGACGCGGCTGGTGTAGTGGCCCGTGAGCGTCCGGCCGTTGGCCAGGGTGAGGCGCACGACGGCGCGCTCCTCGCAGGCGGCCCAAAGGTCGGGGCCGGGCGTCGCGGGCGCGGCAAGGTCTGCGTCCATGGCAGGCCTCCAAACAAGCGAAGGCCCGCGCGAGGCGGGCCTTGAAGGGGCGTGCGCGAACAGGGGCGCGACCAACAAAAGGCAGTCGTCCGCGCGAGGCCCGGGGTGAAGCCGCGCCCGGAGTTCTGCGCCGGCGATCCTATGCGTTCAGCAATGCAGAAAGGTCGCGCTGCATGGCACGCAGCTCGTGCTCGACATAGCTTCGATCTGCTGATCCTTCGTCACCGTCGTGGCTGCTTGGCGCCCGGTCAGCCGGGAGGCTTGCGGCATATCTTTCGAGCAGCGCAATCCATGCCGGAACGTGCGGGCGGATGTCGCTGACAGCCGCATCCAATGCAGCCAGCCTGTCGGGGTCACTGCTCATGTTCGGTTCTCCGATTGACGGGAAAAGGAGGTTGGTGAAGCCAAGCCGACCGGGGTTGACGATGTTGTCAGGGGTCCCGCGCCCGAGCGGCGTGTCCGTGCTGTAAAGCTGCTCGATGCCCTGCATGAGGCGGAGCTGGCTCCGGCTGTGGCCACGGGCGGCCGCTACTCGTCGGCCCGGCGGTCGCGGGCGAGCTGGCCGAGCAGGTCGGCCGGCAGGGACGCGAACGGCGCGACCGCCGCGACGACGGAGGCGGGGTTGAGCACCTCGCGGAAGTCGGTGCCGATCCACAGCACCTCGTAGGTGCCGTTCTCCTCGTCCCCTTCGGTGTCGAATACCTGGGCAAAGTATGTTTCCATGGGCAGGTCCCAACCTACCGTCACCTCGTGCACGGGGTTGAGTGGGTCCAGCTCGTGGCGGCTCATGGTAGTTCTCCTCCGTTCTGGAGTTGTCGGGCGATGCCGCGGAACCCTGGACATTAGCCTTTCGTGTTCCGGGGTGTTGGCCTGCCCTGGTCCGGCTAAGCGCTCGCCCCTCGCTGACGCAAAAGGCTGGACTGCCCCGCCGAACCAGGGCGGGACGTCGCGTGCCGGGTCGGTCGGCTTGGAGGTGGCGACGGGCGTCCGGCTGCAAACTGCTCCCTTCAAGCCGGCCGGGGATCAGGAAAGCCCGAGCGCGCGCAGGATGGTGTCGCTCGTGTCCCAGCCTTCGTCCCACAGCGTCCGTGACGGGCCGCTTGGGTAGGGGTTTGCGCTTCTCGCCACACCGTCGCGGCGGGCTTGGCGCCCTTCCTCGAACGCCATCTCAGCGGCCCTCCCGCTCGGCCTGCCAGCGGATGCGGCGCTCGGCCCCGTCCGCTTCGACGATCACGCCGTCGTCGTTGATGTCCTCGATGCGGCCGGGCCAAGGGGCGGACCACCCGTGGCCGGCGACGCTGGAGGCGAGATAGTGCACGGTATCCACACAGAACTCATGGGTGCTTGCGGTGCAGCAAGGAGTGATAAAGGCCCTCCCTGTGCGGCAGGCGTCGGGGAACGGCGGTTCGGGCGTACGCTCGCTCATGCTGGTTTCCAGTTGAGAATGCCCGACCGGGACCGGCACGGTGTCCGGCCCCGGCCGGGGCTGATGGAAGGGACAGACGGCCGGTGTTGCTGGGCCGCTTAGTACGGGATCTCGTCATCCAGGTCGTCGCTGCCGCCGGCTTCTCCGCCCGCCCCTGTCGGTGCTGGTTCGCGGTGGGCCGTGCGGTTCTCGGCGTCGCGTTTGCTGTCCAGGAAGATCAGGGTGCCGTTATAGGGCGTGAGATGGATCTCGGTGGGGTAGTGGTCCACGCCGTTGTTGTCGGTCCATTTGCGCGTCTTGATCTGGCCCTCGACGAAGACCTTGGACCCCTTGCCCAGATACTTGCCCACCAGGTCGCACAGCCGTTGGTTGAACACGACGATCTTGTGCCACTCGGTCCGCTCGACGCGCTCGCCGCTGCGCTTGTCTTTCCAGATTTCACTGGTTGCCAGGCTGAACGAGGCGACGGTGCTGCCGTCCTGCTTGCTGCGGATCTCCGGGTCGCGGCCCAGGTTGCCGATCAGCTGCGCTTTGTTCAGGAAATCGCTCATCTCCACTCTCACCTGTTCTCCGAAGAGCGGCTCCGGCCCGTGCCGGGGCGTCCCCTTGTAAGTCCGGGTGGTGTCTGCGATGGCCATTGCAGGCATGGCGCTGGTGAACTCGTCGTCCCCTTGGGCTTCGTGCCCGTACCCGAGATCGAGCCCCAGCGCCCATCCGCCTCCAGGGCTGAACGGTATCCAGGGCGCCGGCGTGCCGGAGAGCCTGATTACAAGGAGGGCCGACGGGAGGCGGGGCCACGCAACCGGTTTGGAGGCTCCATGGACATCGTCGGCATCGACATCAGCAAAGCCAAGTTCGACGCGGCCCTTCTCGTGGGTGAGCGTGCCAGGCACGGCGTGTTCTCCAACACCGAGGCCGGCTTTGGGCAATTCCTCGCCTGGCTGGCACGTCACCGGCCCGACCCGGCTGCCCCCTTGCACGCCTGCATGGAGGCCACCGGCAACTGGGGCCTGGATTTGGCGGCCTTCCTGCACGGGCGCGGCGTGCGGGTCAGCGTGGTCAACCCCGCGCGCATCAAGGCTTACGGCGCCAGCGAGTTGGCGCGCAACAAGACCGACCGGCTCGACGCCGCCCTGACCGCGCGCTTCTGCCGCGCCCACGTCCCGCCTGCCTGGACCCCGCCTGCGGCCGGCTTGCGCGAGTTGCGCGAACTCGTCCGCCGTTGCGACGCGCTGAAGGCCGCGCGGGTGCAGGAGATGAACCGCAGGGCGGCCGGCTTCGCCTCGCCCGCCGTGGCGGCTTCCATCCAGGCCCACATCGACTGGCTGGACGAGCAGGTTGAGGCGGTGATGGGCGAGGTCAGGCGCCTAGTCGCGTCGGACCCGGCGCTGAGCAGGAACCTCGCTCTGGTGCGCGGCATCACCGGCTTTGGCGAGGTGTCGGCCGTCGTCCTGCTGGCCGAGCTCCCCAACATCGCCGAGTTCACCCCGAAGGCCCTGGCCGCCTTCGCCGGCCTATCGCCCAGCGAGCACAGCTCCGGCACTTCCGTGCGCAGGCCGGGCAAGATCTGCCGCACCGGCAACCAGCGCCTGCGCGGCATCCTCTACATGTGCGCGCTCAGCGCCAAGCGGACCAACAAGGCCATGGCCGATTTCGTCCGGCGCATGGCCGGGGCGGGCAAGCCGCCCAAGGTCATCCTGGTCGCCGTCGCCCGCAAGCTGCTGGTCTACGCGCATGCAATCGTCCGCACGCAGAAGCCGTTCACCTCCTCCCCGGATGCCCCTTCGCCAGCTTGACCCCCATCACGGGGTGTTCCTTGAGCGACCGGCCGCTGGCGTCGGAGGTCATTGTGCCAAGCATGCCGATGCCGTCCGGCTCGCTGTCCTGCTCCAGCCGGGTCGCGTTTTCTGACAATCGCCGTGGCTCGCACCTGACAATCCGCGCGAACCGTTCGACGGAGCAGGCCAAAAGCAGGCAATGCTGTGACCTGCGTCACACTGGACAGCTAAGCTGTATGTTAAAGGCATCGCTTGATAGTCTACTTATCTCTACGTGCCGGTCTCAAAGTCTAAATATATTAAGGATACGTACAAGTGCAGACATTTGGAAGATTTAAAGCTTGAGTGTTGATCACAAGATTTGCTGATGTAGAGTCTTGTTCCAAAACCAGCCTGAAAGGCAGGCCACCTGCGCATGCCGTCCAAGCGTTCTCTTGAGCGGACCGTGAAACAATCTCAACCCTGAAAGCCCCACATGAAAGCAAGCGCATTCCTCGCATCCGCGTGCCTCGCCGCGCCCGCCGCCGCGGTGGCGCAGGTTTCGCTCAACGTCGCCGAGCCGACGAACGGCAGCAGCCAGGTGTCGCCGGTCACCGTTTCCGCAACGGAAAGCTCCCCGAACGGCCCGTCCGGCTGGAACGTGTACGTGGACAACGTGCTGGTCCTTCGGAACACGGACACCAGCGGACGGCTCAACTCCACCTTCGCGGCGTCCCCGGGCACCCACGACGTGGTGATCAAGGCCTGGGACAACAGCGGCTTGAACTCGTCCGTCAGCAGGACGATCAACGTTTCCGCGTCGCCGCTCCCGACCCCGCCCGGCAACGCGGCTGCTTTTCTGGGGCTTCAGAGGCCGACCGGCTTCGCCTCTTCCTGGACGTCCTGCGACGACCCCGGCTGCTCTGGCAGCGGCGCAGGAAACAACGGCACGTCCAGGTTCAGCTTCGACCCCTCGAACCCGAACCTGAGCAGTTCATCCATGGGGCTGGTGTCCACCAACACCACGCAAGGGACCTACCACAACACCCTTAGCTACCGCCACTTGGGATGCCCCAACAGCGGATGCGCGGCGCGGACGAACTTCCTCGAAGACATGTGGTTCTACCTTCCCGCCTCCGACGCCGCGCTGCAGGCCACGGAGTACGACCCGGGCGTCTTCGTCAACAATCTCAAGTTCGTCGCCAGCATGCAATGCGACTCCGCAAGCGGCCACTGGCGGTTCTGGAACCCGAAGGCAGCCCCCGACAAGCAATGGACGTCCCTGGACCACAACAGCGGGCCGATCCCCACCTACAATTGCAGCATCCTGAGCCAGAAGGGCGCCTGACACCATTACCAGCTCTACGTGACGATGAACTTCGCCGCGAACACCGTCACGTACCAGTCCTTCGTTGTTGACGGCTCCGTCGTGTACCAGAACATCGGAAACACTTACGAGGCTTCCTCCTTTCCCGGGCACCGCCACCATCAACATCCAGCAGCAGATCGACAACGCGCCCATGAGCACGACGCCTTTCGCGAATGCCGAGTACCTGGACAACTACAACCTTTGGGCCTGGTGATGCGGTAAGCAACTCTGTCATCACGCTGTCAAGGATCGTGGCAAGCCTGGACTCCAGGTTGAAGTCAACTCTGCCGGAACTGAACGCCCAGGTGCGTCGATTTGCTTCACGAACTCATTTTTAGAAGGTAGCTGACACGATGTTGCCATCATGCTTGAGAACGACCACGATTACCTCGACCATGCTTCTGATTTCCATGGGTGCAGCCTACGCCCAGACCTTCAACGTAAGCGACTATGGGGCAACCGGCAGCGCCAACATGGCGACGTGCTCTACCCAGGCAGGATCCAACATCCTGACCAACTGCCAAACAAACACGAATGACTGGACGGTTGGGCAGGTCATCCACATCAAAGGCGGAGGTCCGGCGCCGGCGTCGCGGGCGTTCCTTAACCATGGCCCCATTTCCCCCGCACATTACGCGGACCCACCCATCTCCGCACCTCCTACAGTGACGTCGGGCGGAGACCCAGCTGCGCCGGGGACGTCCGGCCACAGATACTGCTATTCCGTGAGCATCGCCGACCCTTTGGAGGGTGTCAGCGCTCCAAGCCCGACGACATGCACCACGAACGACAATGGCCACAATGCGCTTTACGCGAGCACTGCGAAAGCGGATATGCCGACCAGCCAAGAAGCTTGGCCTTCACCTGTTTTCCTGTGGTACGTGAACAAGGACGGCGGGAGTTACAGCCTTCTTGGTGTGACCCAGGCGCAGAACAACAATTTAGATAACGGCGGCAACGTCGATGGCGGCATCAACGACTTCGGCCAAGCCTTTGCCGCGCGCCCGTTTACCTTGTCGGGCGCAGCGAACACGCTGCCCAGCCGTGGTGGGTGGCGGACCGGTGTGTCGACCCCGGATGTGAGCACGAACGAGGACCTGTTTGCCACGATCTGCGCGATCAACGGCAACCAGGTGACGATCAAAGGAATCGAGAGCCACCCGGCTCTTGCTCCGCTCTCGTGTGACCAACTGCCATCTGTCCAGCTTGGATCCACGAACTCGGCAGCTGTAATCATTCACGACGATACTCAGGCTGTGCAGCATGCCATTGATGCAGCCCTTAATGCCGGTGGCGGCACAGTGCAATTCGGTGCGGGCACGTTCAACATACAGCGGCCGCTTTTTTTTGACAAGGCATCGAGTCCTTCATACTCAGATTTCACCACGGACCTTGCTTCTGAAACATATAACTTTGTCGGTTTCGCGTTCCTGGAGGTTCCAAACGGCAGCACTGGCAACGTCGAGCTTGCCGGTCTTGCAGGCCCCACCCTCTCCACGATCCTGCAAACCCCGCCCGACCAGGCAGGCGACGGCAGCGTCTTCTTCCTCGGGCAGTATGCAAGTCCCGCCGAACCCGGGTACCCAGTGCTCAACATCGCGCCGGTCACGAAAGGATCAACCACGGTTCAGGTGGTTGGGCCATCCAACGCCAATCTCCAAGCAGGAGATGACGTCTTGCTTTTTTCCGGGGCATTCGCGCCGAATGTCATCGAGGCGTCCCCGTCCCACCGCAGCCTGCCTCCCCCCCCTTGCAAGGAGGTTGTGACAACGTCGGGTGACTTGTCCGTCGTATCGGCAGGAGATTGTCACTACACTGAACTCAATACGATTGCGTCAATCGATGCTTTGGGGAACTACGTTCTGAAGTATCCAGCATCGAAAAACTACTACCAGGACCAGTTAGGCTCTGATTTCGGCATGGTGAAGATGCCGGTAACACCTCACAACGTTGAACTGTATCACATGGCGGTGAATACGTACGACCGCATCTTCGGCGCGGGCATGGCATATGGCCTCACCGTGGACGCTGTGCAGATCAACGGCTACGTCAGCTATGGCGGGGCTTTTGGTGGCGGCTATAAGCGGGATGTTTTGATCAAGAACTCGGTGTGGGGCGTTGGCGACGGTGAGGCAGGCTATGCTGGAGAAGAAGAGTATGACAAGTTTACTAACTTGCAAATAGTGAACAATTATGTTGTTGGAGACGCTCCTGCCAGCTCGTTTGGGCCGACCCAACAAGCCCGACTTTACGCTACCGAAGGAACTTCCCAAGTTTACTACTATAGTAACAGCTTTGATAACGTCTCCCTCAATTTCGATCAAACCACGGACGTTCTTATCGACCACAACAACTTCCACGAGGGAACCATAACCCTGGGAGCGGCCTTCGGTCAGCAGCTTTTTGCGTTTGGCAATAATCTCACATCATCCTTCGTCTCTTTCGGCTCACAGGTGAACGCTGAAGTGACTTCAAATAATTTTCTTATCGATTCCGGCTTTCCGACGCCATGGGTCATAAGACTCGGGCATTTTAACAACGCCACTATCGCGAGCAACGTGATCACCTACAACGACGCGAAGGCTCCTGCCGCTATGATTTTCACGGACTCGGGAACTGTAATTGAGAACACAATCATCGCGCCTGCCGCATCCTCGGTGGTGGGAATTGTAGCGCAGCCAGACACTGACGACGGAGCAACGACACAAGCTTCTTCCATAACCGTGACCGAAAACACTATCAATGCGTCCAATCTCCAGGCTGCGGTTCTCGCCTGGCCAGGAAGTCTCGACATGCCAGAACCAAGCTATACAGCGCCGCTCTCGATTTGCGTGAACAGCAACACACCATCTGGTTCCGTTGTTATCCAGCCGCCCTTCGCGGAAAACCCCATTCCAGTGGATGTGAGCAGCTGTCAGTAAAAGAGTGACGCGCACTGTAGTGACCGAGGACGCGATGCTTGATGTCCTCGGTCACCGAACGGTCGCAGACGGCTGCGTGGGGATGCCAGGGCCATTCAGTTCTGATTATGCCGTGTCGAGGGCCAGCAGCTGGTCGGAGCTGACGGCGTTGGCGCTGAGTGCCAGGCTGATGTTCTGGACGCCGTTGCGCGCAGCAAGTTGAGAGCCACCGAGCGGATGTGGGCCATTTCACGGCTTGACCTGCAACACGGTATCTCGGGTGCGGCTCCTGGGAACCGGGCCGGGTCCGGGTCAGCCCCGGAAGCGTGCGAGCGGGCGGGGCCGGGCTGCGGGCG
>CAXTUQ010000067.1:0-15525 GCA_964247405.1 uncultured Acetobacteraceae bacterium | reverse complement strand
CCATGCTGGACGCTGCCGTGCAGGCCGGGGGCTTGGCGCCGCTGCTGGACGCCGTGCTGAGCGTCGAGGATATCGGCGTGTTCAAGCCGGACCCGCGGGTCTATGCCCTGATGACCCGGCGCTTCGGGCTGGACCCGGCGCAGATCGCCTTCGTGTCGTCCAATGCCTGGGACGCGCAGGCGGCGGCGGCGTTCGGCGCCCGGGTGTTCTGGTGCAACCGCAAGGGCCAGCCCGACGAGTACGGCCTCAGCGCCGCAGCGACGGTGGTCTCCGGCCTCGACGCCCTGCCCAACCTTCTCAAATGACCCTGCCGGCGTGACCCCGGCTGCACGCCTCGCGGCCTCGATCGAGCTGCTGACCGAGATCGACGCAGCCTCCCGCCGCCCGGCCGACGCCGTGGCGAACGATTTCTTCCGGGCGCGGCGCTTCATCGGCTCCGGCGACCGCCGCGCGGTGTCGGACCGGGCGTGGCGGGTGTTGCGGGCACGGCGGCGGCTCACTTGGTGGACCGAACGGGCCGGGACCGCGCCCACGCCGCGCATGATGGTCGCGGCGTCCTTGCTGCTGGAAGGCTGGACCCTTGCCGGCGTCAAGCAGTCCTACTCCGGCGGCCAGTACGGCCCGGCGCCCCTGCTGCGGATCGAGGCCGACGCCGCCCGCGCGCTGGAAGGCCACACGCTGCACCATCCGGAGATGCCGGAGGCCGTGGCGCTCGAAGTGCCCGACTGGCTGCTGCCGCATCTGCAAGCCCGCTTCGGCGAGCGGCTCGCCCCCGAGATGGCTGCGACCCTCGACCCGGCGCCGCTCGACTTGAGGGCGAACATCCTGAAAGTGAGTCGGGAGGAGGCGCGCGCCGCCCTGCTGGCCGAGAGGCTGGACAGCGAGCCGACGCCGCTCTCGCCCTGGGGCTTGCGCATCGACGGCCGCCGCGCGGTCACGTCCGGCACGGCATTCCAGGGTGGGCTGGTAGAGATCCAGGACGAGGGCAGCCAGCTCGTCGCGGCGCTGGTGGGCGCGGCCCCCGAGATGCGCGTGGTCGATTGGTGCGCCGGGGCCGGCGGCAAGACGCTGGCGCTCGCCATGCTGATGGGCAATCGCGGCCACCTGATGGCCTGCGACGTGTCCGCCCCGCGGCTGGACGGCGCAGTGCGGCGGTTGCGCCGGGCCGGGGTGCACAACGCGGAGCGGCACTTGGTCACGCCCGGCGACAAATGGGCCAAGCGCCGGGCCGGCGCGTTCGACCGCGTGCTGGTGGATGCCCCCTGCACCGGCACCGGCACCTGGCGCCGCAACCCAGACGCCCGCCTGCGCCTGCGCCCGCTTGACCTCCAGGAGCTGGTGCCCAAGCAGGCGGCGATCATGGACGACGCCGCCCGGTTGGTGCGGCCCGGCGGACGGCTTATCTATGCGACATGCTCCCTGCTGACCGAGGAGAATGAAGCCCAGGTGGACAGCTTTCTCGCCCGCACCCCGGGCTTTGCCGTCGTGCCGCTTCCGGCCGCCTGGACCCTGCCGGTGCCCGCACCCGGCCCGGGACCGTTCCTGTCGCTGACCCCGTTGCGCCACGGCACGGACGGCTTCTTTGCGGCCGTGCTGGAACGCGCGGCATGATCCGGGTGCGCCGCGCCTTCCTCGCCGACGCCCCGTCCATCGGCGCGGTGCACGTCACGGCCTGGCGCAACGCCTATGCCGGCATCCTGCCGAGCGGGTACCTCACCCGGCTGTCCACGCCGCGCCATGCCGCCCAGTACGACGCCTCGATCCGGGCCGGCCAGGGCGTTTACGTGGCGATCGCCGCGCGGCCTGGCGCTTCCGCCGGGGTGGTCGGCTTCGTCACTGTCGGCCGCCCCCGCGTCCGTGGCTTGGCGGACGGCGAGGTGCAGACGCTGTACGTCCTCGACGATTGGCGGGAGCACGGCCTGGGCCGGCGGCTGCTGGCGGCCGGCGCCGCGCACCTCAAGGCGGCCGGTTGCCGCAGCGCGTTCCTGTGGGTGCTGCGCGACAATCCCAGCCGCTGGTTCTACCAGCGCCTGGGCGGGCGTCAGGCCGCGGAGTCGGCCACGCAGGTGGCGGGCGTCGCGATCCCGCAGGTGGCTTTCGTGTGGGACCCCATTGACCCGCTGCTCGCCGGGGCGCCCCAGGCATGACATGCGCCATGACGCGCGCCACCGTGTGCGCCGCTTGCCGTCCGGCCTCCGCCATGCTGGAACCCGCGCCATGACCCAGCCCGCCCCTGCGATTCCGGTTCAGGACCGGGTGCTGATCCTGGATTTCGGCAGCCAGTTCACCCAGTTGATCGCCCGGCGCGTCCGCGAATCCGGGGTGTATTGCGAGATCCTGCCCGCCGACGCCGACCCCGGGCGAATTACCACCCTCGGCGCCCGCGCCTTCATCCTGTCCGGCGGCCCGGCCAGCGTCACGGAGGCCGCCGGCCCCCGCGTGCCGCAGGTGGTGTTCGACGCCGGCCTGCCGGTGCTCGGCATCTGCTACGGCCAGCAGGCGATGTGCGCGCAGTTGGGCGGCGAGGTCAGCATCAGCGACCATCAGGAGTTCGGCTCCGCGGTGGTGGATGTCACGGATGACTGCGCGCTGTTTCACGGCGTCTGGCCGCCCGGTGCCCGCGAACAGGTATGGATGAGCCACGGCGACCGCGTCACCCGCCTGCCGCCCGGCTTCCGCGTCGTCGCGCGAAGCGAGGGCGCACCATTCGCCGTGATCGCCGACGACGACCGCCGGTACTACGGCACCATGTTCCATCCGGAGGTCGTGCACACCCCGCACGGCCGGCAGTTGCTGCACAACTTCACCCACCGCGTCGCCGGGCTTTCGGGTGATTGGAGCATGGCGGGCTTCCGCGACGCGCAGATGGCCCGCATCCGCGCCCAGGTCGGCGCCGGCCGGGTGATCTGCGGCTTGTCCGGCGGGGTCGATAGCTCGGTTGCCGCCGCGGTGATCCACGAGGCCGTGGGCGACCAACTGACCTGCATCTTCGTGGACAGCGGCCTGCTGCGGCAGGGGGAGGCACAGGAGGTCGTGAAAACCTTCCGCGACCGGTTCAACATTAAGCTGGTGCACCGCGACGCGGCCGACCTGTTCCTGTCGCAGCTCGACGGCGTGACCGATCCCGAGGCCAAAAGGAAAACCATTGGCCGCGTGTTCATCGAGGTGTTCGAACAGGAAGCCGCCCGCATCGGCGGCGCCGACTTCCGGGCGCAGGGCACGCTGTACCCCGACGTGATCGAGAGCATCAGCGCCCATGGCGGCCCGAGCGTCACCATCAAGTCGCACCACAACGTCGGCGGCCTGCCGGAGCGGATGCGCATGAAGCTGGTGGAGCCGTTGCGGGAGCTGTTCAAGGACGAGGTGCGGGCACTCGGCCGCGAGCTGGGCGTGCCCGAGCACATCGTGGGCCGCCACCCGTTCCCCGGGCCGGGCCTCGCCATCCGCATCCCCGGCGCCGTCACGCGCGAGCGGCTGGACATCCTGCGCCGGGCCGATGCGGTGTTCCTGGAGGAGATCCGCGCCGCCGGGCTGTACGACGCGATCTGGCAGGCGTTCGCCGTGCTGCTGCCGGTGCGGACCGTGGGCGTTATGGGCGACGGGCGGACCTACGACAACGCCTGCGCGCTCCGCGCCGTCACCAGCGTGGACGGCATGACGGCGGAGGTTTACCCATTCGACATGGCGTTCCTGGCGCGCACCGCGACCCGCATCGTGAACGAGGTCCGCGGCATCAACCGCGTGACCTATGATATTACCAGCAAGCCGCCCGGAACGATTGAATGGGAGTGACTGAGTTCAAACGAGGCATATCAATCGCAGAGATCCTACAACAGGACACTGGCCATTGCCTCTTCGGCCACGAAGACTTGATGAGCCTGCATCGCGACCGTTAAAGCGATTGTCGATTTTCCTTAACGAGTGAATTCCAGTGGTCAAGAAGTGCGCTCATGGCTGGAAATGTTCATGCGGACGACCGTCCCTAGGCTCGCATGGCCGTTGCACTTGGTCCCAAACGGCGGAAGGCGATTCGGTGAGTTCACACTCTTCCAGCCATGTCAGGCAAAATTCCGGCGTTCAAGCGACAAAACCATGCTCTCCGTCGCGCAGAACCCAGGCACTACAAGTCCTGAATTCCAGCCATCAAAGAAAACCGGCAGCCGTGGGTATACTAGACGCTTGAACAATTGATTGGAATGAACAACGATGACCAGGAAGACCGGCCGACACTTCTTCGCCAATCCGGGGCCGACCAACATCCCGGACTCGGTTTTGCGGGCGATGGACCGCCCCTCACTCGACTTCCTGGATCCCGAGTTCATCGAGGTGTTCGACGCCGCGGTGGCCGGGCTGAAGCGGGTGTTGGGCACGTCGGGTGAGGTATTCCTTTACACTGCGTCCGGTCACGGCGCATGGGAAGCGACGCTGGTCAACCTCTTGTCACCCGGCGACACCGTGCTGATCCTTGAATCCGGCTGGTTCAGCGAAGGCTGGGCGGCAATGGCGCAGAAGTTCGGCTTGCAGGTGCAGACCGTCGCGGCGGACTGGCGGCGCGGCGTTGATCCCCAGGCGGTGACAGCGGCGCTGCGGGCCGACGCCGGGCACGCGATCAAGGCCGTGCTGGCCGTGCATAACGAGACGGCGACCGGCCTCGCGATGCCGCTGCCGGAAATCCGCGCCGCCATCGACGCAGCCGCCCACCCGGCGCTGCTGCTGGTCGATACCATCTCCTCTCTGGGCTCGCTTGAGTTCCACATGGAGGACTGGGGCATCGACGCGGTCGTGGGCGGCAGCCAGAAGGGCCTGATGCTGCCGGCCGGGTTCAGCTTCACCGCGGCGTCGCCCAAGGCGATGCAGGCGCACGCCGCCGCCCGGCTGCCGCGCCACTACTTCGACTGGACGATGATGCTCGGCCGCCCGTCGCGCAGCTTCGTCGGCACCATCCCCATTGCGATGTTCTACGGCCTGCGCGAAAGCCTGCGGCTGATCGAGCAGGAGGGGTTGGCGCAGGTCGTCGCCCGCCATCACCGCCTGGCCGAGGCCACCCGCCGGGCCGTGCGCGTCTGGTCCGGCAATGACGGCCCGCAGCTTTACTGCCTCGACCCGGCCCGCGTGTCGGACAGCATCACCGCCGTGCTGATGCCGGAGGGCTTCAACGCCGACACGGTGCGGCGCACCGCGCTGGACCGGTTCAACGTGTCCACTGGCGGCGGTTTGGGACGACTCGGCGGCACGCTGTTCCGCATCGGGCACCTGGGCGACCTGAACGAGCCGATGATGCTGGGCACGCTGGGCGCCGTGGAGATGAGCCTGCGAGTCAACGGCGTGCCGCATGGCAAAGGCGGCGTGGACGCGGCGATGGACTGGCTCGCCGCGGCCTGAGACACTGCTGCGGGCGCACGGCCGAGTCGCCGGCGTCCGCCCGGGACCATGAGGCCGGCTTCACGGTTGCGTGTGTCCCTTCGGGCACATCAAAACTACAATTGGTAGATTGCATTGCGACTCGGCACCTAGATGTTGTAGCCTGCGTAGCCGAAGCTGAATAACGCAGGAGTGTCCACGGTGCTTGACGCAGTGCAGATGCAGGGCCGCCATCAGGTGCGGGTGGACCGGTCGCGGGACCGCTTGCTCACGGATTTCGGGCGCGCGACGCTGGATGACCGCTACCTGATGCCGGGCGAAAGCTACCAGGACCTGTTCGCCCGGGTCGCCAGCTTCTACGGCGATGACGCGGCGCATGCCCAGCGCATCTACGACTACGCGAGCCAGATGTGGTTCATGCCGGCGACCCCGGTGCTGTCCAACGGCGGCACCACGCGCGGCCTGCCGATCTCCTGCTTCTTGAACGAGGCGTCGGACAGCCTGGACGGCATCGTCGGCCTGTGGAACGAGAACGTGTGGCTGGCGTCCAAGGGCGGCGGCATCGGCTCCTATTGGGGCAACCTGCGCTCCATCGGCGAGAAGGTCGGGCAGAACGGCAAGACCTCCGGGGTGATCCCGTTCATCCGGGTGATGGACAGCCTGACGCTGGCGATCTCCCAGGGGTCGCTGCGCCGGGGTTCGGCCGCGGTCTATCTGCCGATCTCGCATCCGGAGGTCGAGGAGTTCATCGAGCTGCGCCGTCCGACCGGCGGCGACCCGAACCGCAAGGCGCTCAACCTGCACCACGGCATCCTGGTGTCGGACTCGTTCATGCGCGCCGTCGAGGCGGACGAGCAGTGGGCGCTGACCTCGCCCAAGGACGATGCGATGGTGCGGCTGGTGAGCGCGCGGTCCCTGTGGATTCGCATCCTGACCGCGCGGATCGAGACGGGGGAGCCATACCTCGTGTTTTCCGACCACGTGAACAACGCCCGGCCGGAGCAGCAGAAGCTGTCCGGGCTTGAGGTCAAGACCAGCAATCTCTGCAGCGAGATCACGCTCCCCACCGGCATCGACCATCATGGCCGGCAGCGCACCGCCGTGTGCTGCCTCGCGTCCCTCAACCTGGAAAGCTGGCTGGAGTGGAAGGACCACCCGCTGTTCATCGAGGACGTGATGCGCTTCCTCGACAACGTGTTGCAGGACTTCATCGACCGCGCGCCCGAGGAGATGGAGCGGGCCAAGTACTCGGCGATGCGGGAGCGCTCGGTGGGCCTGGGCGTGATGGGCTTCCACAGCTTCCTGCAATCGCAGAACGTGCCGTTCGAGGGCGTGGTGGCCAAGGTGTGGAACAAGCGGATGTTCAAGCACATCCGCGCCCAAGCCGACGCCGCGAGCCGGATGCTGGCGGAGGAGCGGGGGCCATGCCCGGATGCCGAGGAGTACGGCATTGCCGAACGCTTCTCCAACAAGATGGCCATCGCGCCGACCGCCAGCATCAGCATCATCACCGGCAGCACCAGTCCCGGCATCGAGCCGATCGCCGCCAACGTGTTCCTGCAGAAGACCCTGTCCGGCAGCTTCACCGTGCGCAACCGGCACCTGCAGCAGCTCCTGGCCGTCAAGGACATGGACACCGACGCCATCTGGTCCAGCATCACGCTGAACAAGGGGAGCGTGCAGCACCTCGATTTTCTGACCGAGCAGGAAAAGGCGGTGTATCGCACCGCGTTTGAGTTGGACCAGCGCTGGGTGGTGGAGCACGCCGCGGATCGCACGCCCTATGTCTGCCAAAGCCAGTCGGTGAACCTGTTCCTGCCGGCCAACGTGCACAAGCGCGACCTGCACCAGATCCACTACCTCGCTTGGAAGCGCGGCGTGAAGTCGCTGTACTACTGCCGCAGCCTGTCGATCCAGCGGGCCGACAACGTCAGCGAGAAGGTGGTGCGCCCGACCGAAATGGCGACCGCCGCCCCGAGCGACGCCGGGCGGATGTCGCTGGCGGGCGCCGCCAAGCCGAACAACTACGAGGAATGCCTCGCCTGCCAGTAGCGGCTGCGAGCGACCCGGCAACAAAGGAACCATCCGATGGACGGCATGACCCCCAGCGGCGACCAGCCGCGCTTCGACCTGTTGACCGAGAACCCGGTCTACAAGCCATTCCGTTACCCTTGGGCCTACGAGGCCTGGCTGACCCAGCAGCGCGTGCATTGGCTGCCGGAGGAGGTGCCGCTCGCGGACGACGTGAAGGACTGGCACAAGGCGGTGACGCCGGCCGAGCAGAACCTGTTGACCCAGATCTTTCGCTTCTTCACCCAGGCGGACGTCGAGGTGAACAACTGCTACATGAAACACTACAGCCAAGTGTTCAAGCCGACCGAAGTGCTGATGATGCTGTCGGCATTCAGCAACATCGAGACGATCCACGTTGCGGCCTACAGCCACCTGCTCGACACCATCGGCATGCCGGAGGTCGAGTACACCGCCTTCCTCAAATATAAGGAGATGAAGGACAAGTACGACTACATGCAGTCCTTCCGAGTGGACAGCAAGCACGAGATCGCCAAGACCCTGGCGGCCTTCGGCGCCTTTACCGAGGGCCTGCAGCTTTTCGCCTCCTTCGCGATCCTGCTGAACTTTCCTCGGCACAATAAGATGAAGGGCATGGGCCAGATCGTCTCCTGGTCGGTCCGCGACGAGACGCTGCATTGCCTGTCGATCATCCGGCTGTTCCGTACCTTCGTGCAGGAGAACCCGGAGATCTGGACCACGGCGCTGAAGCAGGAGATCTACGAGGTCTGCGCAACCATCGTGGAGCATGAGGACGCCTTCATCGACCTCGCCTTCGAGCAGGGGCCGATCGAGGGGCTGAACGCCGCTGACGTGAAACGCTACATCCGCTACATCGCGGACCGCCGCCTGGTGCAGCTTGGGCTGAACGCCTTGTTCCACGTCGAGGACAACCCGCTGCCCTGGCTCGACGACATGCTGAACGCGGTCGAGCACGCCAATTTTTTTGAGAACAGATCCACGGAATACAGCCGCGCTTCAACTCTTGGAACGTGGGAAGAGGCGTTTGCCAGCAACGTGTTCGAGTCGGAACAACCGCAAGGTGTAATTCAACTTACAGTCTAAACGATCTGGTTCGTTACTAAACTTTAAGAATCGGGCACTCGTTACTCTGACACGAAGTGTTTTCACATCGGCGTTCGCCCTCAAATCGGGCCAACGCCATGTGATCTCCCGCAATCCGCCGGTTCCATGAAGCTTTTATCAGCCGGTTGATGCGAATTGACCAATCGACACACCGTCGCATTATCGTGTAGTTTTAGAATCCGGCAATGCGAGGCGTGATGTGGAACACGATATTGACGACGACGTGGAAGATTTGGTCGCCTCGAAGGACGTTGCACGCGAAACAACACCAACCGGCCTGCCGCGGCATACCCGCAGGCTGTCGGACAAGGTCTTGGTCGCATTTCACCATGCCTGCGACACAGCCGACCTGGAAATCGCCGAGCATCTCTTGAACATCCTTGAGATCATGCTGACCCGGCGTCCGACCCACCCCGACGGCAACCGCCGCCGCAGCATCGAGGGCCTCGTGGCGGCACATGAGCGCCTGTGGCACCTGCGGCATCCGACGATCGAGAAGTAAGCCCCGAGAAGCAAGGCGCGTCAGATCGACAGTGCCGCGCCATCCCGGAGCAGGGACTGCGCCGGCCCGCTGAACCGGCCGTCATCATCATGCAGCACCAAGCCCGAGGCAATGCGGCCGGGGCCTTGCTGCCCCGCGTGCCCCCGGATCAGCACCAGCTTGGCGTCGCGGCCCGGTTTCGGCCATAGCGGGAACAGGGTCAGCCGTCCGAACCCCTCGGCCTGCAATGCCGCCACCGCCCGCGCGGCCTGGCGTGCGGGCACCAGCACCGTCAACGACCCCTTCGGCCGCAGGGTCACGCGCAGCGCAGCGATCCAGCCTTCCAGCGCCACCTCACCCTCATGCGTGGCGAGGCGGCGCCGGGCGACGGGCGGCAGCGTATCCGCCGGGTCATGCCAGGGCGGGTTGCTGAAGGCGTGGTCAAACGATCCATTACCGCACCAGGCGCTGATGTCGGCGGTCACGATCGAGATCCCAGCGATGCCGTTCGCCGTGACGTTCTGCCGGGCAAGCTCGGCCATAGCGGAGTCCACCTCGACGCCCAGGCCCAGAACGCCCGGCACTCGGGCCGCGAGGCACAGCAGCCCGGCCCCGGCGCCTGTCCCGGCTTCCAAGACCCGCTCCCCCGCACGGGCCGGGACGCTTGCCGCCAGCAGCACGGGTTCAATGCCCGTCCGGTAGCCGTCGAGCGGCTGCGCATAGCGGACGCGCCCGTCCAGCAGCCACCCTTCGGTGGTCAGCACCGCGTCTCGCCGGCCTCGCTCAGCACGCGCCGGGCCTGGCGCTCATCTTCCGGCAGCACGGCGAGGCGGCGGGGGATCGCGCCGATGCCGCCCTCCATGGCGCTCACGTGGTGGTCGAGCAGGACGCTCTCGATGCCGGCGTCGCGCAGGAGTGCTGCGAGGAAACTGAGCCGGACCAGGTCGTTGGAAATCAGGACGGTTCGCATGGACGCTTTCGGCTATGGGCGGCGATGACGCTCAGAGCATGACTGCATCAGGTGGACTCACCTGATCGGTAAACATGCTCGCAAAGATAAAGGCTAGGGCGTGACTGGTGCATCTACCTACCTGCACCGGTCACGCTCTAGACGGATGCGCCGGGATGCTGGACAACAATGCCTGGCGGGACAAGGGACCGCATTGCTCGCCTTGATCCATTTTCGGAGCCGCCGATATGCTGGCCATGGGGCCTGCGTGACCAATCAGGAGTTCAGCTTGGGCGTTGTCGCGAACCGAAAGCCGGCGCCTGGGATCGGCGGTGCCGCGGCGCCGTCGGAACCTGATGCCCTGTCCAACTTGGTGAGGCTGGTCGGCGCCGACCTGGCCGCCTGCAACCGCACCATCGTGGCGCGGATGGACAGCCCGGTGACGCTGATCCCGCAGCTAGCCGCCCACATCGTCGCCGCCGGGGGCAAGCGGCTGCGGCCCTTGCTGACGCTCGCGGCGGCGCGGATGTGCGGCTATGCCGGGCCGCGCCACGTCCACCTGGCCGCCTGCGTCGAGTTCATCCACACGGCGACCCTGCTGCATGACGACGTGGTGGACGAGAGCCTGCTGCGCCGCGGCCTGTCCAGCGCCAACGCCGTGTTCGGCAACAAGGCGTCCGTCCTGGTCGGCGATTTCCTGTTCGCCCGGGCCTTCCAGCTGATGGTTGAGGACGGGTCGCTCAAGGTTCTCGGCATTCTGTCGCACGCCGCCGCCACCATCGCCGAGGGTGAGGTGCTGCAGCTTGCGACGCAGAATGATCTGTCCACGTCCGAGGAGCGCTACCTCGACGTGGTGCGCGGCAAGACGGCCGCGCTGTTCGCCGCCGCCTGCCAGGTCGGCGCCGTCGTAGCCGACCGGCCCGCGCCCGAGGAGGCGGCGCTGGCGGACTATGGCATGAGCCTCGGCATGGCGTTCCAGTTGGTGGATGACGCCCTGGACTACGCGGCCGATCAGGTGACGCTGGGCAAGACGGTCGGCGACGATTTCCGGGAGGGCAAGATCACCTTGCCGGTTCTGGCGGCCTACCAGGCCGGGGACGCCGAGGCGCGCGAGTTCTGGGTCCGCACCATCGAGGCCAGCAGCCAAACCGACGCCGACCTTGACCGGGCAATGCTGCTTGTGCAGCGGACAGGCGCGATCCGCACGACCTTGGCGCGTGCCGCCCGCTTTGCCGTGACGGCGAAGGACGCCCTGTCGGTGTTCCCCGACAGCCCAATGCGCCGCGCGCTGGCCGATGTCGCGGACTACACCGTGAGCCGGGTGAGCTGACAGGTCAGACGACCGTCAGCCGCTCCCGCCGCACCTGCACCGTCAGCTCATCGAGCGCCGGCTCGATCCGGTCCAGCATCTCGTCGATCTCGGCTGCAGTCATGATCAGCGGCGGGCTGAAGGCCAGGCTGTCGCCGGGCAGGCCGCGGGCGATGACGCCGTGCTGCTCGCACAGCTTGGCCAGACGGCCGACGACCTTCTGCTTCGGGTCAAAGCCGCGGCGCGT
This sequence comes from uncultured Acetobacteraceae bacterium, assembly GCA_964247405.1. Taxonomy (GTDB): domain Bacteria; phylum Pseudomonadota; class Alphaproteobacteria; order Acetobacterales; family Acetobacteraceae; genus CAHJXG01. The sequence continues at coordinate 4,022 of CAXTUQ010000067.1, read as the reverse complement.
GTCGCGGTCCGCCACCAGTTCCATGGCGGCGATCATGCCGATGCCGCGGACTTCGCCCACCAGCTCGTGCCCGGCGAAGCGGCGGCGCAGCTCCGATTGCAGGTGCGCGCCCACGTGGCCGACGTGATCGACGATGTTGATCTCGTCGTAGATCTTCAGCGCTTCCACCGCGACCGCGGCCGACACCGGGTGGCCCGAATAGGTGTAGCCGTGGCCGAAGGTGCCGATCTCGTGGCTCTCGCGGGCCAGGCCCTGGAACACCCGTTCGTTCACCATGACGGCGGAGATCGGCAGGTAGGCGGCCGAAAGCGCCTTGGCGCAGGTGATGATGTCCGGCTCGATCCCGAAGGTCTGGGCGCCCCAGTAATTGCCGGTCCGGCCAAAGCCGCAGATGACCTCGTCCGCCACCAGCAGCACGTCGTGGTGGCGCAGCACGGCCTGGATCTTCTCGAAGTAGGTGCGCGGCGGCACGATGACGCCGCCGGCGCCCATGATCGGCTCGGCGAACATCGCGGCCACGGTGTCCGGCCCTTCCGCGATGATGAGCTGGTCCAGCGTCTCGGCGCAGCGTGTGGCGAAGGCGTCCTCGCTTTCGCCGGGTTCGGCGCCGCGGTAATGGTGCGGCGTCATCGTGTGCAGGAAACCCGGCAGCGGCAGGTCGAAGCTGCGGTGGTTGTTCGGCAGGCCCGTCAAGGACGACGCGGCAATGGTGACGCCGTGGTAGCCCTTGATCCGCCCGATCAGCTTCTTCTTCCGGGGACGCCCCATGGCGTTGTTGAAGTACCAAACCATCTTGACGGCGCTGTCGTTCGCCTCCGAGCCGGAATTGGCGAAGAACACCTTGCTCATCGGCACCGGCGCCCGCTCGATCAGCATCTCGCTGAGGTCGATCAGCGGCTCGTGCGACTTGGCGGTGAAGGCGTGGTAGAACGGCAGCTTACGCATCTGGTCATAGGCGGCGCGCGCCAGCCGCTCGTTGCTGAACCCTAGGCTCGCGCACCACAGCCCGGCGACGCTCTCGATGTAGTCGCGCCCGGCCTCGTCCCAAACTCGGACGCCCTCGCCCCGGCTGATGATCATCGGCCCCGCTTCCTGGTGGGCCACGAGGTCCGTGTAGGGGTGCAGCGCGTGGGCGATGTCCCGCCCGGCGGCGGAGTTGGCGCGGACGGCGGAGGGGGGAGGGGTCATGGCAGGACCTGCTGAAAACGGGTTGCCTCCTATTCTAGTCCGCAATCAACCCGGTTTGGAACATCAATCGATTCAACTGGCTGCCGCCTTGCGTTCCGCTGCCTCCTCGGCCGAGGCCACGCCGCCGTGTGCTGCCGACCAGGCGACGGGGTTCTCCAGGAAGCGCCGCACCTCCGCCAAAGCAGGTTCCGCGAAGTACGGCCGGTCGCGGCAGGCCTCCAGCACGTCCCACCAATTGCACAGGTGATGCAGCGTGATGTCCATGGCGGCGAGCTTCTCGAAGCTGCCGGGGAACACGCCGTAGAAGAACACGACGAAAGCATGGTTCACCAGCGCCCCGGCATCGCGCAGCGCCTGGGCGAACTGGATCTTGGAGGCGCCGTCCGTGGTGAGGTCCTCGACCAGCAGGGTGCGCAGCCCCTCCGGCACGTCGCCCTCGATCAGCGCGTTGCGGCCGAAGCCCTTGGGCTTCTTGCGGACGTAGGCCATCGGCGTCATCAGCCGGTCGGCGATCCAGGCGGCGAACGGGATGCCGGCGGTCTCGCCTCCCGCCACGGCCTCGATGGTCTCAAAGCCGACATGCCGCGCGACCTTCTCGGCCGCCATCTCGCACACCTTGGCCCGGGCGCGGGGGAAGTAGATGATCTTGCGGCAGTCGATATAGACCGGGGATTTCCAGCCGGAGGTGAAGGTGTACGGCTCCTCCGGCCGGAAGTTCACCGCCTTGATCTCCAGCAGGATGCGCGCGGTGGTCAGCGCGGCGTCCCGGTCCCAATCCGTCATGTGCTGCGCCGCCATCTGGTCCGTCCCGAGTTCTTTGCCTGAGCTTCCTAGACCGCGGCGGGTCCATCGTCCATTCTGGTGCAAAGCTGAGGTGAGGCAATCCATGGACCGGACCTACAAGATCGCGGCGGTTCCCGGCGACGGCATCGGCAAGGAGACGGTGCCGGAGGGCCTGCGCGTGCTGGAGGCCGCCGCCACGCGCTTCGGCTTCACGCTGCAAACCACGGATTACGACTGGTCCTGCGAGCGTTATGCCCGCACCGGCGCCATGATGCCGGAGGACGGCCTTGACCAGCTCCGGGCGCATGACGCGGTGTTCCTCGGCGCGGTCGGCTGGCCGGGCGTGCCCGACCACGTCTCGCTCTGGGGCCTGCTGATCCCGATCCGCCGTGGCTTCGACCAGTATGTCAGCCTCCGCCCCTGCAAGCTGATGCCCGGCGCCAAGACCCCGCTTGCCGGCCGCACCGAGGCCGACATCGACTTTTACGTGGTCCGCGAGAATACGGAGGGCGAGTATTCCAGCCTCGGCGGCCGGCTGTTCGAGGGCACCGAACGCGAGTTCGCCACCCAGCAGAGCGTGTTCACCCGGACCGGCACCGACCGTATCCTGCGCTACGCCTTCGACCTCGCGATGACCCGGCCACGGCGCAAGCTCACCTCCGCCACCAAGTCGAACGGCATCACCATCACCATGCCCTATTGGGACGAGCGGTTCCGCGCCATGGCCGCCCAGTACCCTGGCGTCACCACCGACCAGTTCCACATCGACATCCTGTGCGCCCACTTCGTGCAGCATCCCGACTGGTTCGACGTGGTGGTCGGCAGCAACCTGTTCGGCGACATCCTGAGCGACCTCGGCCCCGCCGTCGCCGGCAGCATCGGCATCGCGCCGAGCGCCAACATCAACCCGGAGCGCGCCCATCCCAGCATGTTCGAGCCGGTGCACGGCTCGGCCCCGGACATCGCCGGGCAGCATGTCTGCAACCCCATCGGCCAGGTCTGGTCAGGCGCCATGATGCTGGAGCACCTGGGGGAGGCCGACGCCGCGGTCGCGGTGGTGTCCGCCATCGAGACGCTGCTGCGGGACGGCGGCCCGCGCACCCGGGACATGGGCGGCCAGGCCGGCACGTCCGAGGTCGGCCGGGCGCTGGCGGCTATCGTGGCGGCCGGGTAGGCCGCGCTTGCGCGTCCCATGCTTGCGCTCTCGTGCTTGCGCCGGGTCGCGGCTGCTCCTACATTACGCCGGCGTCTGCGAATGAGTCGCAAATAGGGGTTTTCATTGGGCCGTGACACCAGCACCATCGCTCGCCGCTGCGAGCGCGCCGTCGTGACGGCTTATCGCGAGCTGCGGGTGCATGGCAATGCGGATCTCGACTCGTTTCGCGCGTGCACCACGCTGTACCGCATCCACCATCCAGAGTCCTCGCTGAACGAGGCGCGGCGGTTGGTGGCCGAGTGGATCGACCATCATGTGGTCCAGGCCAAGTCCGGTCCCACGGCTGGGTGCGATTGCGATTAGCCGGGTATAGCCGTCCCGCCGCATTCTTGACGCCGCGTCGCCTGATGCCGTGACCTAACGCTCGTCGAGATTGCGCTGGACGCAGGTTCCGTCCTTGCAACGGTGCCGGGGATCAGCGGCACCTGGAGCGAGACCCCCGCGCCTGCAGGGGCATTTCGCCGAAGCGCTTACGATATGCTCTGGCGAAGCGCCCGGGATTGCTGAAGCCGAGGCGGGCGGCTATGTCGCCGACCTTGAGGGCGGGGTTCCCGGTCGCAAAGGCGTCCCGGGCGGCGTCCAGCCTCATGTCGCGCAAAGCCGACGTGACTGTTTGTTCACGCTGCGCCCGGAACGCGGCCGCGAGCGTGCGGGCGGAGCAGCCGGCCGCCCTGGCAACATCTTCGACCGCAATCGGTTGGGATACGTGCTCGCGCATGAATGCCATCGCCCGCGGCACCGTGTGCGGCGGTGCAGTGCACGGCGCCCTCGCGAGGCGCTCGGTGTAGTTATGGGTGGCGCCTTCCAATAGGGTGCGGATCACAAGGTCCTCGAA
>CAXTUQ010000066.1:0-15675 GCA_964247405.1 uncultured Acetobacteraceae bacterium | reverse complement strand
CGCCTTGAGCGGGCGGGGAGACCGCATCGCCCCCGGACGCCCTCGGCGTGTGCCGCCCGCGCAAGGCCGTGTCCGCGGCGAGACGGTGCGGTTCGGAGACGCTTGCGGTATGGTGCCGCGCCCTTGGTCTGGAGCGATGCATGATCCAATCCGTCAATCTCATGGCCGTCCTGGACGGCGTGACCGAGCACTGGTCGCCCAAGGTGGTCGGCCGCGTGAACGACCAGTACGTGAAGGTCGCGAAGGTTCGGGGCCAGCTCGCCTGGCACAAGCACGACGACGAGGACGAGCTGTTCCAGGTCGTGCGCGGGCGGCTGCGCATCCAGTTCGAGGACGGCGCGGAGACGGTGGTGGAGGCTGGCGAGTTCTGCGTCGTGCCGAAGGGCGTGCTGCACAACCCGGTCGCCGACGAGGAGTGCTGGATCGTGCTGGTCGAGACCGTGACCACGAAGCACACCGGCGACGTCGAAACGCCGCTGACCCGCTCCATCGAGCAGCAGCTCGCCTGACGTCCCGGCGTCGGCAGCCGCGGGTTCCGCTTCACGGCGCTTCTCGCCGCAGCGGCGCAGGTCGGCCAGCAGCAGGGCCTTGAGCCGGCGCCGGACGGCATCGGGCAACGGCCGTGCCGTCCCGACCTGGCGGCAACGGTCGTTTACGGGAGATGCAGGCGAGAGTCGGCGAGAACACGGCCGCGCGGGTGCGGAAGTCTCTTGGAACGCTCCCTTGAAACGACCTCTCGATTGAGGAAGGATCATCACGGGTTTTGGGAGAGAAGGGGCGACGTGCATGGCAGAGCAGGGGCCAGAAGGCGGCCAGGCATCATCAGAGAGGCCACCATGGGTAGACGTGAGAGACGATGGTTGGTGATTGCTTCGGACGGCCGACACGTGACGCTCGGCCGCGCAACGGATCCGACGCTGGAGCAGCTGCAGCAGCTAGCTGGGCAATTGCGGCGGCAGGGCTTGGCCGGATGGCTGACCGTGACCGAGGGCAGCTACTACCGTCGTGGGCACTTGGGCGTGATGGTGGTCCGTCCACTGGCAGAGCTGCCGGGTGCAACATGGGACACGGCACGCGAGGCATTTCTGACAGCCCGACAGATGCAGCTGAACAGTTACGGTCCGGGGTGACGGTTGCCTGACCGGGCACGCGCGGAGTGCGGAGGCGCACGATATCGGCAGTGCCAACGTCGCTGTAGGCCAGCCTCAATGGCCTGCGCCAGCCGAGGCCGGCATCGTGCCCCGCCTCGGCTGCAAGCACGAGTATGCCGACCTCAAAGACAGGACATCGGGTGTCCTGCCCCTTGACGTAAAAACTGACTTTCATTCTCGGCGTGGCGCATAAACCAAGTTGGGCCGCGAACGCCGGCACGGTCGGGTTGAGACTTATGACAACTGACATCATGGAATCAGCGCTGGGCCGGAACAAAGCGCACGATGCTCGTTTGACGGATCGTGAACCGACCTGCACTGTCGCCGTATGGCATACTTCGGTCCTCTATGGTGCCGCGTCGCCAATCGGAGGAGGGTAGAAAGGTGTTCACATCCAATGGATGTGCCCGCGAGCGCCGCTGGGTCGTATTCAGCACCGACAGCCGACACGTCACCCTTGGCTGGCACTCCGAACCGACAGAAGGGATCCTAGTTGCCGAGCGCGACCTCGCCCCCTGGAAGCGCGTCAGCTGGCTCGCCGTCGTCGAGACTGACTGTTGAGCCCGGTGTGGTCGGCCCGGCGTGGTAGTGGTCCGCTCATCCGCGGTATCGTCCAACGCCTTCGAGGACCCGGTGACCGCGCTCGAAACCATATCCTTCTGGGCATCGTGGTTGGCCTAGCTCACCAGCGCTCTCACGACGTCGCGGTTGACCTCATCGCATAAGGATGTCGCAGCAACCTTGGCCGGACGTGCCCGACGTCCGCCGTGCCGTCATGCGCGCGAACCGGGGCAAGGACACGAAACCCGAAATTGCCGTGCGAAGGTTGCTGCATGCGATGGGGTATCGCTTCCGGCTGCACCGCCGCGACCTCCCTGGTACGCCTGACATTGTCTTTCCCTCACGGCACAAGGTGATCCAGGTGCACGGCTGTTTTTGGCATCAGCACGAGGGCTGCCGCCGTGCCACGCTGCCCGCCACGCGCCGCGATTTCTGGCTGCCCAAGCTCGCGCGCAACAAGGAACGGGACAAGGAATCGGAAACCCGGCTCCGTGCACTCGGATGGGAGGTGGAAACGGTCTGGGAGTGCCAACTCCGTGATGGGGATGCGCTGCAGACCCGACTACGGCTCTTCCTCAATGCCGAGGCGTTACGGTCACCTACGTGACTACCATCCTCACCATCGAAGCGTTCACCGGCATCCGTGTCCACTTCTCGCCTAACCGTTCCAGGACAGGCAATCCTTGCTCAGCGAGTTGGCAAGATACGAGGCGAAGAACCGCGCCAGCTTCGGTGGGACGGCATTTCCCACCATCCGGGCTCCCGGGTCCATCTCGTCGAGAGGATGAAAGCGGTAGGTTTCCGGGAAGGACTGGATCAGCGCCGCCTCGTGGACCGTGATCGCCCGCACTTGTTCGACGTCGTAGTGGCCGAACCGGCCGTTCGAGATGCTGATGCACCGCGTCGTGATCGTGGGCGACGGCCAATGAGGCCGCATGCGGGTGTAGACGTCGCCGAAGCATCGGTCCTGAAGCTTGTCGTTGACCCGCCTGTGGCAGGGCAGCGTCAAGTCTCCGTGCTCCGTTTCCGCCATGTAGGCGTTGCTCTTCCCTGGTTTGGAAGCGGCCAGTCTCCGACGGTTGATCTCCGCCAACCCGCGCGCGCGATGGTTCGGAAGCTCGGGGTGGGCCTCGCCAGCCTGCAGGGGCGGCAGGTGCCCGATGGCTTCCTGCACGGATACGAGCAGCGTATCCGGATCGGCTTCCGGCACCAGCAACTCCTTTCCGAGGAGATCGGCGAAGCGCTCCGGCTTGGCAAGATATCGCTTGATGCCCATGAGAATGGAGCGCTTGCGGTATTGCGGGATGCCGAACTTCGAGGTGCAGACGACCTTCGATCCAGTCGCGTATCCCATCTTCTCGAGGGTGTGACGGAAGTCGTCCCATACGCCGCCGTACTGTGGGTCCCCGATGCCCGCGACGTTCTCCGACAACACCATCTCCGGCTCGAACTTCCGGATGAAGCGGCAAGCCTCCTTGAGGAGGTTGGCGTCACGGGCGCGCCTCGTCTTCCGCTCCTCGCTCATGCCGATCCGTGCGAGCTTCGTAAACGGCTGACAGGGAGCGCACACGGCGAAGAGTAGGGGCTTGCGCGAGGCCCCGCGCCGATAACGGCCGATCAGGTTCTCCAGCTCATTCATCAACTCCCTCTGCTCGCCCCCAGGGTGCGTATCGGACGGCCGGAAGATGTCCCGCTGCAGAAAGCGCGGTGACCTACGGTCGAGCGTGAGGTTCGCGTTGTTCGCCGGATCGCAGTAGGTCGTCCGGCAGCTTGCATCCTTGTCGATGCCGGCGATCACGTAGCCGCCGGCATCGATAAGGCCACGGGTCGTGCCGCCGGCGCCGCAGAAGAAGTCCACTGCCAGGAACCGCGCTTTCCTTGGAGCCGTCCCGGCATTCTTTACCTGCTTCCTAGGGTTCATCTTATCGGCTCCAGGACCCGTTTGATCCGCGCGATGTCATCTTGGGAAAAGACCCGCCAGTTGTTCCGGTCGCGCCCGACCTCCTCGATCTTCTTGGCCCTGAACAGCCGCAGAAGGGTGCTTTTCGAGATGCCGAGGGCCTTGGCGGCTTGAACCGTGTTGAAGGGCGGCGAGGCCATGCGATTCGTATCCGGTGACTGTGGTTGAATATACTCTTGTTCGCTGGTGGTCACGGAGTTTCGGTTACGACCCCTCCTCTCGATGGCTGGACACCGGACACGAGATGCAATCCCACGATGCAACTTCGGACTTGCAGCGGGGCGTTTTTTCGTAGATATGAGAAATATACGAACAAGGAGTACATTTCTAAATGTTGGGGGTCTCGATGAGGGAAGCTGATCGAGGAAAGTTCGTACAGTTGGCAAGCAGGCGGGTCAGCAAGGCTTTGAACGACATAAGGCTCATCGGGAATCTCTCCAACCGATCGAACTACGACTACACGGACGAGGACGTGACGAAGATCTTCCGGGCTTTGTCCGACGAGGTTACGGCCTGCAAGAAGAAGTTCGAGCTTGCGTCGAAGAAGCAGGGCAGGCCCCGCTTCGAGCTGAGTTGACCCGATGAGCCGCAAGATCGACTCCAAGGCGCTCTGCCTGTCGCTTCTGGCCGCGGAAGCCGAAGCCGAAGTTCAGACCATGATCGAGGCCAACCCGTTCCTGCGCAACCCGGGGCATTGGAAGCCCCTCGACGGTCGGGACACGAACTTCAACGTCATGTCCAACCAGGCGTCGGACGGTGGCAAGGCGTTGACCGAGCTGATGACCAACATGGTTGATGCCGTGCTCATGAGGCATGCCCACGAGAAAGGCATAGACTCCAAGGGGCCAGCGGCCCCGAGGACGATGTACGAAGCGATCGACAAGCTCATAAAACCGCTTCGTGGCGGCAAGCTCGTGAACCTCGATCCCCGCGACCCTTGGTTGCGCGACTTCTCGCAGAAGAACCTCGTGATCGGCGTGACCGGCGCCAAGAGCAAGAAGGAGGGCCTGCCCTGCTACACCTTTGCCGACAACGGCGAAGGTCAGCGCCCCGAAGATTTCGAGCGAACCTTCCTCTCCCTCCGTGAGGGAAACAAGGCCAGTATCCAGTTCGTCCAAGGCAAGTACAACATGGGCTCGTCGGGCGTGCTGAGCTACTGCGGCACACGCTGGTTCAAGCTCATCGTCTCGCGCCGCTACGACAGGAAAGGTTCCTGGGGCTGGACCCTTATGCGCCGGCGTCCGTCCGACGGAGACAAGATGCCCGTTGCCGAGTACTTCGTGATGCCTGACGGCATGGTGCCGTCGTTCGAGGCGGACGAACTCTATCCTCTCCAGCGGGGTGATGGGAAGCGGTACGATCGGATGCACCTCGCCTCCGGAACGATCATCAAACTCTACGACTATCAGGTCGGCGCAAGGTTTTCAGGCTTCAAGGGAGCCCGCGAGGCGCTGAACGAGAACCTCGTCGAGACGATGCTTCCCTTCCGGCTGCTCGACCTCCGTCAGAAGCCGGACAAGTCGCGTGGCGGCGACCGCGCCGACGGCGTTGACCCGCGTCCCTTCTACGGGATGGAGTTCCTCCTGCTCCGATCTCACCGGGAAGACGAACACGACGAGGAGGAGGACGCCGCTGCCGGAACGGAGCGCAGGGACGTGGCGACGATCGACGATCCCGGCCTCGGCCGGATCACGATCAGCGCCATTCCCCTGAAGCGGGAACTTCCCGGCTGGCTCAAGCCGGCTGCGACGAACAACCGCGTGTTCCACGCGGTGAACGGTCAGGTGCAGTTCAAGCAGACGCGCGGCTACCTATCGCAATCCTGCGGCCTCTCGGCCCTGAAGGACCGCGTCGTCGTCGTCGTGGACGCGAGCGAGCTCTCCTTCGCGGCCCACAACGATGTTTGGAAAGGCGACCGCGAGCACATCCGCAACACGATCGTCGGCGAGGCTTACAAGGAGAGAGTGACGGAGGCGATCAAAGGATCTTCCGTGCTTCAGGAGATGCAGCGGCAGGTCGCGCGCGAGGAGCTGGAACGTGCGGCGAGAACGGAGCGCAACGATCTGTTCCAGAAGCTCGTGGACGCCGACCATACGCTTGCCGACCTGCTGGGCAACCGTGATCCCGTGATCTTCGTGCCCTCGGCCAGGGGTGGCGGGAAGGAGGCGGACAAGGCAACGTTCGAGGGGAGGTATAGTCCCACGTTCCTGCGTTTGGAGGAAAGGCTCCGGGACGGGGGTTTGGAGGTTCCGCTCAACCGGGCGCGGCCCGTGGCTGCCCGGACGGACGCCGAAAACGGCTACCTGCGTCGCGCCGAGAACCGCGGCACACTGACCATAGACGAGGAAATCCGTGCCCGGTTCACGACCCGGATCCAACTACACGACGGTCGCCTCACGATGTTCCTCGAACCGGTGCCCGGCAAGGTGGCCGCGGGTGACGCGTTCGAATGCCGGCTGTCCCTCCACGACCCGGCCATGCCCATGCCGCTGGAGGTGGCCCTCACCGTCAGGGTAACGGCCGACGAGAAGGAGGAACCCAAGCCCAGGAAGAAGACTGCGCCCGCAAAGACAGGGAACGGCGGTAGTACCGCGAACGACCAGGGCAAACCCAGGCCGACGCACGGGCTACCTCGCTACGTGTTGCTCACGAAAGACGGGCAACCCGTCGGTGAGATGGAGACGCAGCCGTGGCCCGAGGGCTTCAACGAGCACGATGGCGGCACGGTCCAGGACCTCGGGGACGGACAGCTGCTCTACAAAGTTAATTACGACAACGCCTATCACCTGAAATATCGAGCGGGGCAGCGGGGTGACGTCGCACGGGACGTCGTAACCGAAAAATATATTCTGGGAATGCGCATCCTCATGATGGGTTATGAGCGCGCCCTACGTGCCAACGGAGACCAGGGAGTGGCCGAGGAGGACATGGCGGAGCACAGGGACGTCTTCCGGCGCCTCGCCGCACGCGGTGCCGCCGCGACCGTGCTGGCCCTCGCCGAGAACCTTCCCAAGATCGTGAACAGTGCTGCTGTCATGCAGGACTCAGAATGAGGTGGTTTACTTGCCGTCCCAACAATTCCAGATCGGAGGCGAAGACGCCGTGAACGTAAGCTGCAATCTTCGCGAGCTACACTTGCGCTTTCATGGTTTCATCCTCGATGCGCTCGGCATCGACGCCGACGATCTGCTCCTGCGTGACTCTTGACTGCCTCATAGTCCGTCTCCTGAGGACGGACTCTACCTCAAAGCGTGGGCATTTCAGGGGGCAGGGTCATCCATCACACGGTTACCACCGCAGCATCGCTGAGGTCGGCCCGGCGTACCGAGAATCTGACGGGCGCTACGATGTTGTTGCTTGGAAACAGGAGCGTGAAGCCGACCGTGAATGGTGGTCTTGGCTTTCCGGTCTTCGGCTCTGGCCCCATAATAGGATAGTAGATCAGCACGCCGCGTTTCGGTCGACGTAGGGCCGTCAACTCATCGTTTGTTTCTTGCAGCGTCGTCAGGCCGGCGATGTGTTCGGCAAAGCGACGATGAATCGGGTCGTTGTAGGTGTTGAAACGGTACCTCTCGTTGTCGCGGCGTGACCGGAATACGACGTGGAAGTTCTTGCCTGCCAACGGGCGGACGTTACGGGGATCCTCTATGCAAGGGCCGAGGAGCAACCAGTCGTCGATCTGTGGATCCTCCAAGCCGCGCTTGCTCAAAAATTCCATCTGCAGCCGCATCGGGTTCGTGCCGCGCGGGGCGCCCCTTTCGCTCCCGTACCAACGGTACTTGCCCAGGAGTTCAACGACGGCCGCAGGCGACAACTCCACGACGTTCGCGCGAAGTTCGTGGGGTTTGGGCTTGTTCTTCTCCTTGCCCTCGAGATGCGTCGCGGCCAGTTTGACGGCACGGGCCTGGGCCGTGCCGACGACCTTGTCCAACAACGTGTTGTTGTAGGCGATGTCGTCGGGTTCGGTCGGCGCAATCGTCGACTCCGAAAGTCTGGCTCCGAAGTTGGTATAGGTTAGAATAGCATTGTACATCTTGTTCGAAGCCGTCGGTCGCAACATGTGCTGCGGCACCAAGGGAGGAATCTGCGCCGGCGTGATGCGCGGATTTGTCAGCTCCGCGTAGCGCTTCAGTTCCTCCCGGAAGGCTTCCTCGTCGCGGCAGACGGCACCGAATGCGTGATAGAGGTTAATGGTTTTTTGGCCCTTCCCGGGCAAGGGCTCCTGCGTCCCAATGTAAAGGCGGACAAGGTCACCATACCCACGACGGAAACCGAACCAGCGTCCCATCTGCATCAACGTGTCCGCAGACTGTGCGCGGCGACGATAATAGCTCACCGTCAGACCCTCGACCGTATAGCCACGCGAGAGCTTCGTCCCGCCGACTAGGATCTTCCAAATGGCCTGGCGGTCGAAGTCGGGTGTATGATCCTTGTTAAGGTTGTTGACGACCCTCACGGCCCCTCGTGCCGGGCCGATGGCGCCGAGACATTCCCCGACAAAGGGTGCAAGTTCGTCGAAGCTGCTCGGGAACGGAAGCTCCTCTCCCCTTGCCGCGTGAACCCGCCGGAAGTCGTCGTTGAAGAGCCTTTCAAGTCTTTCGACGCCTCGTCCACCCTCGTATCCAGCCTTGCCGAAAATCTTCTGCACCTGAGCCGCGAGCTGCTGATGCTCCACCACTTTCTCGGAGGAGTGCACGAGCATCGTGTGATGGCGGAAGGAGGAGGCAAGGCTGGGGTCGACCGTCGCCCGAAACCGTTTGATGGACCCGCTCAGCACGAACGCATCGATCGCGGCTTGTAGGTTGCCCTGTTCCTCGTCGTCGCCGACTACGGGGCGTACGTAGTCCCGCTCGTTCGGCCGAGAATCGTCATCGTCTTGGCTGCCGTCGAGATCGTAGAAATCGCTCACGCCCATGTACCCTGTCGGCCGGGGAAGCGAGACAAGGAAGTCCTTCGGGAATATGTCCTCTTCGTTGTTCGGGTCGACGAAGACGTTGGCGAACGGCGTGGCCGTGTAACCTACGTACTGCGCCCGCGGGAGCAGGCCGAGAAGCTGGACGATGGCCCTGTTCGTCGCCGTCCGATCCTCGGAGTCGTCGTCTGCGGTTGGCTTGTTCACGTTGATGGAGGCCTGATCGGACTCATCGTCGATGATAAGTGCGGGTATCTGATCGAGCGGGGCACCCTGTCCGGCACCCTTCGTCCTTCGCAGGTCATCGAGCAGGCGTTTCAAGATTTTGGAGTTCTTTTTGACGATCGCTATCCTTGTGCGCGCCCTGAAGATGTTTTCCTTGTCGTAAAGCGGCTTCGACTTCTCCGCCGCCTCGAACTGCAGCGCCTCCAACCCGGCATTCAGGCGTTGATAGTCGGCCTCTGGCCCCGTCAGACGATGGAAGTCGAAACTCCCGAGCTGGCTCGGACGGGCGCCGTGCTTCAGGAAGCGACCCCAGTCGGCGTCGCTCCCGTAGCTGTCGTCGAGAAGCTCCTGGCCGATCAGATCCTTGTCGACCCGGCGTTGAGTCTGCGACCTCAACACGTCCAGCGTGCCTGCTAGGACGATGACGAGCTTGTAGCCGGCGTCCGCGGCCTTTGCGATCACGCCCGTGAAGTTCGCGGTCTTGCCGCTCTGGACGTAGCCGACGACCAGCCCCTTCGATTGATAGGCTGCGTCCGACATAGGGTCCGCCAGCCGCTCGACGACGCTCGTCGTGCTGTTGTCGAGTTGCCGGATACTTTCCTCCGCCCACCTTTGCGCCCGTAGCTGGCCCACGTAAGCGGTCCAATAGAAGCTGCGGGGTGCCCGGACCTTTTCGTCGTACCAAGCGGCGTGTTCCCTTGCGATCACCACGGGCGGGCTGACGCGGTGGAAGGGAAACTTCGTCTCGCACACGCGGATCCATTCTGGGTCGAGCACCAGCTTGGCGTAGATTAGATCCCTCCGCGCCCGTGAATTGCGTTCCACGCCGCTGGCCCAGGTAGCTTCCTCGTTGTCCCATCCCGCCAAAGCCCGACGGAACACGGTCACCACATCGTCGCCGGCGGCGGCGCTTTCCAGGTGCTCCCGCAACATGCCGGGATCGATCGCCTCGACGTCATTTATCATCGCGCTCGCGACTAATGCCTTGGTCAGCGGCTTAGGCCCGGCCTGCATGCCACTCAAGGCACCGTTGAGCAGCTCAAACATTGGGGGACTCTCCTGCGGCCGCCGGCGAGGCCGGCAGTACTTCCAAGAACCGCGGATCGCCGTCCGGCACGCCCAACCCGTGGAGGTCGATCCGATAAGTCACGTCACGAATGCGCTCGGCAGCGAACGGCGGTGGTATGACGGCGATCGCCTCCGGGGTCAGGCGTGGGCAGCCGTCTACGACGGGTACCAGCAGCGCTGGCCCCAATAGGCGGCGCCGGCGCGGGTAGCGCGGCGCGTCCGCAGGACGGTAGCCGGACAGCATCAGAAGCTCGAAGAAGACTCGCTCCGCTTCGGATCCACGTCCGAGTTCTGCCGCAATTCCCTCGACGGTCTCCGCAAGCGTCGCACCACCGGAGCCGGCCTGAGTGACCTGAAGCGAGACGACATAGAGGTCGAAGCCCACGCTTGGTACCAGCTGCCCCAACCCATTTATCGTATGGACGCGTCCGGAGCCGGAAGTCGTCTTCACCTCGAACTCGCTGTCAGCCAAGCGGAAGTCATGCGACTGTCGACGCGGCCCGGTCCAAGTCTGAAGCGCTGCCACTTCCATCGAGCGGACAAGACGTCGCAGGAGCCAGAGCTCCCCAAAGAGCCCTATCTGGCGCTCCTCGCTTAGCGCCTCCGGATGCCTGAGCAGCGTGTTCCAATTCCGCAGCGAGCGGTCCAGGGATGCGGTCGGTGACTCCCCGTCCGACACGACACCCGAAGCCACGTCGGCCAGCATGAAAAAGAAATTCCGGTAAAGCTCCGGGCTGCGCGTTGAGAGTTCGAGGCAGGACCTCCCATCGAGCAACACCTCACGGAAGCTCACCTCCTCCAAAGGGCTGATGGGGATTGCCGTCGTGCGCCCAATCTCGAGATGCCCGCCGAGACGCGTGGCACCTTCGTCCAAGAACACTGCGATATAGGGTGCGGCCCGCACCACGACAGCGCAGGGGATTCCAGTCTCGACGTAGTCGTGGCTGAATGCCTCCCATGCCGGCACGACGACGTCAGACGTCCGAATGGGCTTCGTGCTCAAAGTGACCTCACCAGAGCGAGCAGCACGCGGTTGAGGTCCGCCAGGCGTGCCGTCTGCTGCTGCGACGATCTCGAACGCTTGAGATCCTCACGCAGGAGCAGGAAAAGCAATGTCTTTACAACTGGTGCGTCGGCGCTGGAGCCTCGCGCACCGCCGAGGATACGCGATCGATATTTACTGTTCAGCAGGATCAGATCCTCCATGGGTTCGAGGTCGAACACCTGTCCGGCCCGGAGGGACCGCCACTCGACGTCGATCGTTCTGACACTGCCTTCCTTCGTAACCAAACCCCTGATCCGCTCCCGGGCGGCCGCAGGAATGCCGTTTCCAATGGCCATGGGCAGTTCGCCCGGCAGCCGTGGCACACGTTTCGCGGCGAGATACAGCTTGCGCGCGTCCTCGATGTATCCGAGGAAGGTTTGCTTGCCCGTCTGAGCCCGCGACAGCGCCTGCGCGGCCGAGGCCGGAAGCTGAACCAAGGACTTCTGCACGTTCACGTCTATGCCACCCGCCGGCAGGTCGACTGCGACACGGGCCAGGGAAAGATCGGCAGCGTTCCCGTCCGGCAATGCGCCGGTCCAGCCACCAGCTTGGATGAGGCGGTCGTTCCGATAGAAGTAGAAACCTTGTGCGTGCGTGCCGGTGCGTCTCCCAAGCAGGAAGGCGGGGCCGGTCGACCGTGGCGGCCAGATGTGCGCATCTAGGCGTAGCCTGCCGAGGCCCGGCATGGCTGCCTCCAGGGCGACCGGGTAATTGGGCTTACCGCTTGCCAGATAACCGAAAGGGTCAAGGGCAAGGACCTGGCGCGGGAAATGCGTCCTGTGGTCGACATGACGCACGGTGAGATGGATGGCAAGCCGGCGCGCGACGATGAACCGATGAAAGGTCAGGCCGAGGTGGACCTCCAGCCGGCCCAGCAGGTCGCCGAGAAACTCGTCGAGATCGTCCTCTCCCGCCCCGGTGTCCATGCGGTCCAGGTCTTCCCAGAGGACGACGGTTCCGCCTTGGGCTGGGATACGCAGCACCGAGTACGCCAACCTGAAGCGTTCCGCCGCGCCGGAAGCTTCCAGGATTTCGCACTTCCAGGCTTTCACGGACGCATGCGTCCACCGACATGCCGAGAGCTCGATGCCGGCTCGCGTCAGCACGCTCATCGATCGACACTGGCTGAAGGATGCCGTTTTCATTCCCAAGCCGAAGGTGCCGAGATCGGAGGCCTTATGACTGGTGCGCGTAGCAAAGCGCATACCGTCTTGCAGGCGGGCGACGGTCATGCCTTGCCCGTCGTCTGCCACCGAAACCGCTGCGACAGCCTCATCGTTACGGAAGAACGTTACCTCGACTCTGCGGGCACCGGCATCGATCGAGTTGTCGATAAGGTCGGCTAGCGCGTGCTCCAGTTCGTACCCGATCCGCGAAAACGCCCGTGCCGCGCCGGCTCCGTCCGGCGGCAACGTGAACTCCCCGACATGGGCCAACGGCCTAAAAACGCGTTTGCTCAACGCCGACGATACCGACCCGTTGGTTGATGCATAAGCTCTGAAAGCAGATTACGGTCCTTAACCTTCTTGTCCCAGGCGATTCGCGTAAGCGCCGAGCCGATCGTGCCCGGCCGAGCGGCGAACCGTCCAGCCCTACCTGCTCTCCCATGCAGATTTACCCGAGGAAAGTAAGGAAGTGTGGGGTGCCGGCGATCGGTTGAGGCAAGTGGTGGCACTCGTGGCGATTGCGCCTGACTCATCCGCCACACACTTCCTTGTGCTTGCTTTCAACCACTGCGCACTCGACGGGTCGGCTTGAGCTGCCGACGTGATCTCATAACTCAGCCGTGCCCGGCAAACTCGATCCCGCTCCGCGACACCATCGGCACGTCGAGCTTAAACCGCCGTGTGCCTGCTGCCGGCTTTCCACCCAGTTGCCCGCCTGCTGCCGCCCATCGATTACGCCCGCCTGGACGCCGCCATGGCGCAGGCCGACCAGGCCATCCACGACGCGCGGCGCAGGCTGGGAGCGACGACGGAAAGACTGGCTCTGGACGAATAGCTCGATTGCTTAGCCTCGACCTCCGGTTCATCACCTGTTCTCAACAGCTCGACATGGTTCTCGATCCCTTTCGGCGGCGAGATGCCGTTGTGGTGCTTCACCATGGGTCAGCCTCCTAGATGGCGGAACGTTGAAATGAGCAGGGATCCTGTCATCGCCGGGACGGTGCGTCGTGAGTTCGTGTATGGATGCCGGCTACCCTTTCGACCAGCCTGGAAAACGGGGATGCCGCTGGTGGCGCATCGAGAACGGGAGCAGGCACCTTGTCGGCTTCCGCGAGCCGGGCAGCCAAGCCCCGCAAGGTCCGGTCCAGGCGCAGCTCGCCCTTGTTGTAGAGCTTGATCATGTGGCGGAGCAATCCGCCCGGCGAGTCCACCTTGCCCTGGAGATGGCGACCGGTGATGGCGGCGACCGCCACTGCCGCCTCCCATCGGCCGAATGCGAGGCAGGCTTCGCCCCAGGCATCTTGTGAGATCTCAAGGTGCCTGCAGACGTGCCAGGCTGCGGAGACCACTTCGTGTCGTGCCGGCCGGCTGGTGACAGTGAAGCTCTGAAAGGGTGGAGCGATCATCAGCACGAAAGCGGGGCTGGCGGGAAAGCCGTTCAGCGGATCGGCCGGTCCGATGTCCTCCAGCGGTTGCTTGCCGATGGCAGCGCTCCGTTTCGGAAGCGCCTGCTCCCGAGCCTGTGCATCAGCGTTAGCTTTTATAGACTGATTCGTATGTGTATTGGGGGATGGCTCGGGCGGCCCCGAGGGGTCACTTTTTGGCGTTTCAGCCGGTTCGAACAGGGCACGGACCTCGCCGTGCATCGCCCGCAGTTGGCTGATCAGCAGTTGCAGCACGTCCGGATCGTCCTGCGTCCGGCTTTGACCGCAAAGCTGGCGTGTCCGGATCGCGAGATCGGCCCAGTCAGTCGCGCCGGGTAGCCTCACCAGGCCCACGTCGGCCAGGGTGAGGATGTCCCGCCGCAGACTGGACACCTCAAGCCGCAGCCGGCGAAGCAGGGCCTCGCGCTCCTCAAAGGCGGCAGCCCGTTCGCGGAACTCGGCATGGCGAGCAGCCAGGGGAGACAGGTCGAAGCCGTAGGCCCACAGGATGCGCCCGTCCTCGCCCTCCTCCCGCTCGCCCTGCCTGCGTCCGCTCCCGGCATCGCGCATGGCGATCAGCCCCAATTCGAACGCCAGGCTGATCAGCTCCTTGAGCCGGCCCTCGCCGACCCCGAGACGTACGCACAGCCAATGGTTCGAGACCCACACCATGGGCCGCCCGTTCCCGGCCCAGTCCTGGGCGAATGAGCGGGTCATCAGCAGGTTGATCAGCGGCAGGACGGGGAACAATCCGAGCGCCGGGGCAGCTCGGCGAACGGCGGCCAGCGTCTCGCCCCGGCTCGGACCGCCGGGAGGGGGCGGGGGATAGTCCAGCGCCGCCAGCTTGGCAGGCGTCAGCGTCCGTCGTCCCGTGGGTTTGGACCGCACGGGTGGTGGCCCTGCTGCCGGCTTGTCCGCCGGCAGCAGGGTACTTGAGTGATCGTCAGGCATGGTGCTCGCTCCTGGCGAGCGCGCGTCAGAACTTTCGGACAAACCTTCCCTGTTGCCCGCTGATTGCTCAGTTGACGAAGGGCAGGCTTTGACCTATATGGGGATTAAGCAATTTGTTCCCCGTTTAGGTGTCTTAGGTTCGGATCAGGCCAGTGTTGGAAGCACTGGCCTTTTCTGATTCAGCGCGCCATGTGGCCCTCTAGAATGGTTGACAGGGTATTCCTCCCCGAAACGACAGGGAGCGAATCCGATTAGGGTGCCGCTTCCACCTTAAGTTGTCCAGCCATAAGACTTCGGTTCCGTCGAATTGGCCAGAATGACAGGGGGTTGCAGGGCACCGTGCCGGTCCAGGTAGTGCTGAAAAGCTGTCAGGACGACTGCGGAGCGTGTGATGCCATGAGCGAGCGCGAGTCGCTCGACCCCTGCTTTCAACGTTTGATCGACCCAGAAAGCCTTTCGCACAAAGTCACGGAAGGGCGTGGCAATGAAGGTAACGCGCCCGCAGCTAGCCAGGTGGACCAGTTCACCGATAGCCTCCTCGTAGAGGTCGCGCGCATAGGCCGGTTTCTGGTCACTTCGGGCATTGCGGTTGCGATCGTCGACCAGGCGCTGGAACGCTTCGGGGAACCCTGAAGGCAGAGGCACTTCGAGTTTGGCCGCGTTGGTGGAGCGTTCGGTCAGAGGGCGGCTCATGTCCATCATCCAAAAAAGCCGCAGCCCTGCTCGTTCATGGGCTGGGCAGCGCGAGGTGCTCCTATGTGCCGCAATTGCGCGTCGGATGCCAGCGGCGTCAGCCAACGTGGAAACGTTCATGTGACCTCCTGTGCTGCCATCTGGTCTGCCTCTTCGCGGCGCGAATGGCGACCTCGTCGTTTGGCGTCGGAATCCGCTTCGGCGGGCGCCCGGGCAAAAGTGTCAGGCACCTCGTCATGGATCGAAGCCGAGGCGCTCGGCCGCGGAGCTCAGCCATGGCGCGAGAGGTCGGAAGATCGTGCTTGCTCGGCAGGCGCCGGTGATGGCCCCGCTCAAGCGGGACCCGTGACCCGGTGCGCCTGGCGGCCGAGAAGGCCGGCGACAGCCACCACCTCGTCGCCGGGTCGGAGATAAGCGGGCGGCTTGCGGCCCATCCCGACTCCGGAGGGCGTGCCGGTCAGGACCACGTCGCCGGGCTGCAGCGACATGAAGCCGCTGATGTACGAGACCAGCGCGGCC
>CAXTUQ010000065.1:0-15719 GCA_964247405.1 uncultured Acetobacteraceae bacterium | reverse complement strand
CAACCCCCGATGTCCTCAAACTAAATCCACGTCACCTCATCCCGGGACCAAACACCTAGGCGGCTCAAGCCGCCGCGGCGTAAACGCCCCAGACATCCTGATGCTCTCCAAGCTGCGGAACGCAGGTGTCGTCATCCCGCCCGGCTACCTCGCTCACCGTATCTCGCAAGTCGACCGGCAGCCAAGTAGACGGTGTCTGGTCGCGTGACCCCGGCCCTACACCCCGGGACCCGACAGAAGCTAGATGAATTTAGCCCTGCCGTAACTCGATGAGCCGGGCGCGCAAATGCTCGGCGACGATACGCACGGAAGGCTCATCGACTATCCCAAGATGGTTTGATTGTAGCCGGACGATTTCCACCGAAGCGGCGATCGCCTTCCAAGCCGCTGCGATCTGTCGCAGATGGTTAAGCGGCTGGATCTCGGCTTCAAAGACGAGAACGCGACCCGGGTAAAACACTGGCACATAGGCCCGGGATGCGTTGTACAACGCACAGATGAAAGAGGCTTGATGTTTTGACCAACCGGTAGAGTCTAGGATTGTCTGCACCGCGTCGCCCTCGAGCGTTTGCTCGTTTCTTAAGCGAGATCCTTTGATCCGAAATTGGAACACGAGCGTGCTCCACAACCGCTGCACAAACGTCCGCCACGACCAAACCTGTACCAGCGTACCCTTGCCTCGAAACCAACCCGGCAGATTGCACGCGAGTTTAAGGACATAGAGGGGGTGCCATGGGCTTATGCAGCCGCCCGTGTTGCATGGCGCGCCGTCGAGGGCAACGATAAGTGGCACGTCGCGCCCGCGGGCGCGCAATTGCTGGGCCATTTCAAGCGCGATGATCGCGCCACTCGACCAGCCGCCCAACACGACCGGACCCTCCGGCTGAAATGCGACAAGCGCCTCGGCGTGCTGCTGTGCGATGGTCTTGATTGAGGCTGCGAAGTTCGCATGCATCCGCTCCTTGGGGACTTGGATGCCGTAAAACGGATGCTCTGGGCCAAGTAGCGCCGCCAGACCACAATAACTTGTAACCTCGCCAGTCACGGAGTGCACGCAAAAAAAGGGCAGCCCATTCCCAATGCCATTGAGGACTGTGATCGCGTTGACATTCCGCTGTACAAGCCGCCAGATCGGCGCCACAACGCGCGCGCTTGACCCACCAGCGAGACTCTGCGAGTTCTCACAAAGCCGGTCAGCCGCCGGACTTCCAGTCTCCGTTGCTTGCGGCTCCGCCAAGGCGCCATTGCTGGGGCTCACATGCGCCGACCGTGTTACATGCATCTTATAACCCAGCCAAAGCTCATGACAGCCTCTCCCGTCGTTTTATACTCTATCCTTTTGCGGCGGCCGAAATTTTGAAAGTGAGGGATAGTACTGGCTATGCTACACAAGGCCGGCGCCGAAAGCTATGTCAAAGATTAAACGCTGCAAGTGAGCGGCGATCAAAACGCGGGATCGCCCCCGGCTCCGCTGCGTTGAGTCGGCGGCGGACTATGTCGCAACGAAATCGGCAGGCCGCGGTCCAAAGCCGAAAGCCGCGACCGTTTACGTAGATGCCGCAGAACATACTGCTCCCGCAACAGCAAGGCAACAATGAACGAGACTAGCGAAACCTCCAACTCATTATCTAAGTATGCGTTAAAAGAAAGCCCGAATGTGAGAAAGAATATCCCGGCTTTCGGTGCCAAAGTGCAACTGGCAATGTAGAATTGCCTGACGATGGGCCACAGGAACACGGTACCAAATACCAAACCAAACCGAAAATATACATCGAATATCGAGTGATGATTACTAATTGAAGCAACATTAAGATCATCAACGAGCAGCGGATGCGGCCTTAAATAATTAAAATTTGTTGTCCTAAAATCTGTCCCAAAACCCATTCCTAACAACAAGTGGTTGCTAAGATCCTTCGAGAACAGGTAGGCGGCGGACCGTATGAACTCGACCCGGATAAAAGTGTTGCGGTAATCGGCGTTTGCCACCGCAGCAAGCTGCGAGTCACTCGCCGTCAATGCAAACAGGATCGGATAGATGATAACCACCGCGGCAGCCGTGACGATCGCTATCGGGGGAGGCCTGACGAAGATCAGCGCGATCACGCAAAGCGACAGGGCGTGGACCGAAGTTCGGTCCGTAAAGAGCGCGATGGTCAGCATATACGCGACAAGCGCAAGCGCAGGCAGCCGTCCACGCCGCGCATCAATCTTGCTGAGCAAGAGGAAAATCGTGAAAAACGTCAATGTGTTGTGCTCAGTGAATGCCGGCCGGTCCTCATCCCACGAGCCAACGCCGAGTATGGTTAATGCGATCGCGTTGATATGGCCCAGCACCAATGGAATAACAAACCAGCCAAGCGTCTCCTCCTCAAAAATGCCATTGTAGAAGGCCGTATAAAAAGCATAGATGCAAAAGACGAGTTGAATCATGTGCGCGGAGTTCGACATGCAGGCGCCGAAGCTGCGGCCATTGAGCAGTGCTATGAAGATATACACAAACACGACGCAAGCGGATATGACCAACGCTGCTGGAGGCTTCGGGTAACGAGGTGCAACCAAGAGGATACAAAATGAACCGATCACAAGCGACAGAAAGACCAGCAAGGGTAGATAAGCGTTGAACGGAAAACAGATCATGAGCAGCGCGGACGCTTTCATCAGCCAGGCCGAGCGCGGGGAAACACTTAGGGCTGCGTTCACGTCAGCACGCTGTTAGCCCTTCCCGCGCCCGACCGCAGAAGCGGCTACATGCCGCAAGCCCAGCGCATCTACGATCTCGGGGAGCAAGGCGTTGCCATGCTCATGTACGCTTGCCTCCTCGAAGAGGTTGAAGTCTCCCACGCTTTGCCAAGCGATCCAACCGCCGAACCCGCGCTTCTCGGTGTTCTCACGGACCGCGCGATAGAACCGCGCCCGGGAATGACGGTCGCAACCGAGGCTTCCGTTGTAGTTGAAGTCGCTCGTCACACCGAACTCGCCTGCCACAACCTGCTCCGGAAGCAGGCGGTGGTGCGAGAGCCAGGCGTCGATCTTGCCCCAGTCCCGATCCATCCGAGCTTGGCTCAAGGGATTTACCGGGTCGAAGATGTTCCTGAGTTCCCGAGTGTTGTGCTGCACGAGAGCCTGTTTTGCTCCATCCGAAAGATCCGTTCTTGAGCCGACACGGTCCTGCATCACTGCCACCGCTTCGTCGAGGCGCACACCTGCATCAATCGGGAACGGGATCCGATAAAGACTACGATTCTCGCCTATGCCCTGATGGGTGAATCCACCAGGGTCATAGGGGTGAAACGAGAAGAGCGTGTTCCGGTCGAACAAGCCCGGATCTAATTCAGCCAGGGCGCCATAATAGCCTGCGCTCCGGCTTTGCACCACCAGCGTGTGATGCGGGCTGGCTGCCCGCGCCGCCGCCCACATTGCCGGGGCCTGCACGGACCACGGCGCGCGGTCACCCCACTCCCAATCGAACGGCGGTTCGTTGATGATCTCGACAGCGACGTGTTCCGGCGCGAAGCTCGACGCTACGCCATGACATAAATCGGCAAGTCCCGCGCAGTAGGCCATGAAATTGGGCCCGGACGGGCCGTCCAGGATCGATGCGCGGGAGAACGCCGGCTCCGGTGTCACGAGCTCGGCGTTGTAGTTCAGGATAACCCGAAAGCCAGCGGACACGAATTGCCGCACATTGGCCACCATGAGGGCGACGAGCTCAGCGGTGGTGTTGAGGGCGCCACTTGTCCTGGCGTCCATGAATGGCCCAGCATCCAGCATCGTCCGCACGGTGTTAAACCCCGCCGCCGCCGCCGCCTGTCGCCGCGCCAGGGGAAAACCGTAGTTTTGGCTGTCCCAACACCCCGCATAAGGCGGGCGCCGATAATGGGGCGGGTTATTCGCCGATACAGCCGCATGATAATTGGGTGGAGTGACCGCCATACCCTTTATTGTTCCCCGCCGCAGGATGCGAGGCATCAGGCGTCCCTGGAAACCGAAAGCAGGCGCCGCAGGGCGCGAGGCAAGCTCCAGTAGGGCGCCTGCTCCCAACGTACAAACTTTCCGTCGCGTTTGGTGGTTCAATGTCTCGTCCCAAACCCGACCTGCTCACCAACGTCGTCGAGAATGGCAATGTCGGTGAAGAGTCGCCTGACGTGAGCCCGCTTCGCAGACCAGAGGAAGTTTGCTCCAACGTTCCTCACACCTTCTGCTGACATGGCAGCATAGGTTTGCGGGGCGGCCAGCATGAGAAGGCCGGCGCAGAACCCCTCGATGACTTGAGCCAAGTCCCCAACCGGAACCAGAATCCCACCACCCGCGCGCAGCATATCGGCAGACCCATGGTGGTCGAGAGCAAGGACTGGAACACCGTTCGCCAAGCTCTCTAGGACGACGTTGCCCGACGTATCCTGCAGGCTGGTAAACAGGAGGATGTCCGCCTCGCGATAGACGCCGGGCATCTCCGAGAACGGCACCGGCCGGCCAACGGTCACGTTGCCCTCGCCGGCCGCAAAGTCGTGAATCTCCTGCCACATCTCGCCTTCGCCGATCATGCGTAGCACGAACCGGCCCGGCGCGATCTGCTCGATCCGTCGTGCAATCTCGATGGCTAGGCGGGGCGCTTTACGCAGCTCGAACCGCCCAACCCACACAACCCGGACCACGCCAGGTCCGAGCGATTTCGGCGATCCCACAGAGTGGATCGCGGTTTCCAGGAGCCGGTGCAGCCGTTTAGCATCGGGAATAAGCGGTTCCAAAATCCTAAGCGTGTCGGTGTTGGCAGCGAACACCAAGCGCGCGCGACGTAGCGCAAGCCGCAGCAGCGGATTTGCCCACGACATCCGCTTGACGAACATGCGCCTGAGTTGCCGTTTCCAATCCCGGCCGTAATATGTTTTCAGCGATCGCGGCGGAACCTGCCCTCCTCCTACCGGGCCCCAAATGAAATGCGTCCCCGGGATCATCCATAACACGCCCGGGAAATCTAGAGTATTATAGGTTAGATGTTGAACGACCGTCACCCTGCGATTGAAAGCTAGAAACATTGCGTAAGGCAACACCGCAAATTGCCAGGCAACATAGTACAACTTCATTATTGGATTGTGGTGACTCAGTTTCTGGCAAAACGGTAGTTCGAAGTAGGCGAATTCTGTTTCGGCAACACCCTGATTTTCGAGCGCGGCCCGGTGATGAGTTCTGGTCAGAACGATTTTAGGCACGCCGGCATAGACCTGCGTGGCCCAGTTCCACCCAACAAAGCACTCCGATCCCCGGGTCGGGTCGCAGGCAAAACAGGAAAGCATGATCTTCAATTGAGCACCACCCCGAGCAGACGGCACACGATGGCAGGATTTGCCTTCAGCTCTTCGATGATCCGCGTCCGCGACGCCTTCCCTGCGGCCACGACGAGAACGAAGCGGTCGATCACCAATGCGGCGTCCAGAATTGTGACGCCTGTCGTGAAAGGGGGGAGGTCAACGACTATGTAGTCGTGCGAGGCACAGGACGAATCTATGACTGACCGCAGGTGCCGCGCTCCCGCACGAGGATCGTTTGGCCGGCCCCCATCCTCCGCGACGTGGACAATGTTCACGGGGCTCTCTGGGTCGCGATGCACTGTGATGGGCAACGGAGGAAGTTTGCCGGGAATGGCATCCGCAAATCCTCGCGGGGGATCGACGCAAATCTGCAGAACTCGATGATCTAATTCGGACAAATGCTTGCTCAGGCTGGTCGAAAGCGTCGTCCGTCCCTCCCGTGGGCAGGTGGAGATGACGCCGACGGTTTTTGTGCCGCGTGACGTGCTGTGAAGGTCAAGCGCCGAACATACAGCATGCAGTGCTCTAGCGAATTGGCCGGACTGCCTCGCGGCCAGAGCGTCCGGCGCCGGCCCGCGGCCACGCAGCAGCCTGCGGCGGCGGGACGACGGGAGCCGGGGAAGAACCCCCAAGCACGGGAGGCCGAGCACCTCCTCCACCTGTGAGGGGAAATGCAGGGCGTCGTCTAAGTGATGCCAGATGAAAGCGGCGCCGCTGCCAATCACGCTGCCAAGCAGCCCGGCGATGCCCAGGACGAAAATCGCCTTCGGCGCGGAGCGGTGAAGCGGCGGCTTGGCGGGTCCGGCGAGTGTCGCCGCCACTTGCTGCGTTTCCTCCTGCGGCTGGAGCTCGAAGCGGCGTTTGACCCGGTCGCTGTATAAGCTGCGAAGCGTGGACGCTTCTGCCTCGAGATTCCGAAGGTATTCCCTATGCGCAGCGTTTAAACTCTGCCGCCTATAGGCTTTGTCCAGGTCGCGCCGCAGACTCTCTTCGTGGGATTGTGCCAGGTCATAAGCATCCTGGTAGAAGCTGACCGCCTTGGCGACTTCCTGGGCGAGCGCACCCTCCAGAGCAGCAGCGGAACCAGGGCTTGCTGCCCCCTGGGCACCGGCGCGGGCGCTTGCCAGGGTCTGGAGAAGCTTGCTGATCAGCGCTGCATTCGGCGCTTCGGTAAACGCGGCCCGGGGCGCTTGCGTCGTGGTGCCGGCTGTTGCCGTACGGGCCTGTTCCAGCCTCTCGCGAGCCTGCTCGGCCACACTTTGCGCGATGATCCATTGCTGCTTGAGATCGGCGACCTGCCGCTGCGCTTGGTCATCAGTCGAGCTTTCAAGCAGATTCTGCCGGCCCCGGTAATCGTCGGTTGCCAGGTCTGCCTCTGCCAACTTGGCCTGAAGGCGCGCTATCTCCTGGTCAAGAGCGACAGAGCTGCGGGCGAACGCCTCCTGCATGTCCGTGCGCTGCCCGGCGATGAAGGTCCGGGCCACTGCATTGGCAAATGCCGCAGCCTTCTCGCGCGTGCTCGCCGTAACGCTGACCTCGACGATATACGTCGCTCCCACCCGGCTAACGCGGGTGAGGCTATGGAATTTGACAACCGCCATATCGAACGCACGCGCTGCCGGATCGACTTGGGGCGCGGTATTCACCGGCAGTAGCGCGGCAAGCCATTGCAGCAGCAGGGCGCGCACATCGGGCGAGGCGAGTTCCGGGTCATTCGCCAGCGCATTGTCGCGAACGACGATTTCCGAAAATTGCTGCGAATCCAGCACGTCGACCTGGGTGTCGAGATACGCCTTCTCCATCATCGAATCGGGGTGGATGTCCTTCGTCTGGGCCGCGGCGTTTGGATTGATCAGCAGCCTTGCCGTTGCTGTATAGCTCGACGGCGCGAGCAGCAGGTAGCCGAAACCCATAGCCAAACATAGGCATACAGGATAGGCGACGAAACGCCAGTAGCGCTGGGCCGTCAGAAGCAGGTCCCGTGCGTTCAAGTCGTCGCGCTCATACTGATGGCGCCCGAGGGTCGCCAAGGCGGACCGCAGGGGGTGGGATGGTGTGTCGATAGTTTCAGCTCCCTTTATACCGATGCATTGAACGCTTTACAGCGCTTCCCTCCGCGTGCCCGCCAAGTCCTGGCCTGCAACAAGCCCGGCGTTGACGGCAACATGTGCGGTGGACGCAGCTCTTTTTTCATACAAACCCGCCACACGGGCGACAAACACCGTCGTGATGACGCAGACGCTGCCCCAGCCTGCCGCCAAGCTCGCCAGAACGGCCGTCATCCCGAGTGAGGGATACAGTGGCACAAAACTCAGGAGAATGCAGCAAAGAACAAGGTAAGCCTTCAGCACGCAGTCCGGACGCTGCGCCGCGCGGAGGGCCGCAAAATGCACGTTCGCCAAGGTGTATAGGATGCCGGCAACGAGGAGAAGCACGAGCCAGGCAAATCCAACATCATACCGGCCGCCGTAGAAAAAGAAACTGATCGGTCTGGCGACACCCGTCAGGACGAGCCCATACAATACGGCAAGCCCAACCCAAAGCCGGCTTGAGCTGCGGACCAGACTCGCGAACGTGCCCCGCTCCGCTGCTCGGGCAAGATGAGGAATGAGAGAAGCCATACACGCAGCGACGATCTGGTAGAGGGGCATATATAACAGGTTTAATATCTTGAACGTACCCGCTCCCTCAAAACTAAACCAGATTGGCAAGGCGATGACGGGGAGATTTGACACCAGCCAATGGATCATCTCGCTCGATGTCGACCAACGTGCGTATCTTACATGCTGGACAAGCATGGCGCGCAACGATTCCGACGGACCAGCCGAAGCAGCCTTGGGCATGCGGCGGGCAAGGTAAGCGGCCGCAACCGCACTTGCCAAGCCCATCGGCAGGGCAGCCGTCATGAGTGTTAGTGCGCCCGTCATGCTTGCAGCCAGCACAGAGGCCAGCATCACCACCAAAGCAAGAGCGCTGCCCATCACAGCCAGATGAATTTTGGATTGAAGATAGCAAACCCGGCGCATCAGAACGGAAGTTAAGCTCAATGGCGCAGCAATGGCGATCCCAACAAGCGCGTCGCTAAGTTCTGCCGATCCTTTTACACGCACGGTTTGGCTTATAACTAGCAGTATGGCAGATACGCAAAATCCGAACCCATTATTCCCGATGAGCAATACACGCTTAATGTAAAGGCCAGTGTCACTTTTATAGCGCGTAGCGCCAAACACAAGCATCGGCTCAGTCAGCAAGGAGTTGTGAATTGCTGCTGCCATGAAGAACAGTGAAAATCCGAAACTATATGCTCCAAAGTCACGGTTGTCGAAATATCTGCTGAGATAGAGCAAAAGTGCAAAACTTGAGATCGCCGTCAGTGCTTGGTCCGAAATCGCCAGTATGTTTCGGCCAAAACCCGGCTGAAGCAGCGTGCGCCATCCTGGTGCATACTTCTGTCGGGCCCGAAGGAAGAAGAACCTCATGGCCGCAAGCGCTATTGCCCAGGCACCGCGTAAGCGTCCGGCATCTCGAGCGTAACCTCGACGACGTCTCCGGGCATAAGCACGGTACTACTGTCTGCGGAAATCAGGTGCTGGGCCCCTTCCAATTGTCTGCGGATTTTGATCGACACGGCGCCGGCACGCCCATCGCCCGCCGGCACGCGCACGCTCCCCAAGTAGCGCAGCTTCTCCTGTATGGCAGTCAAATGAAAGTCATTGATTGCCTGCTTGAGAAGCAGCTCCGACAATTGAGCCTCCAACTCCGCTTTCCGACGGTTTTCCAGGCGGTCCAGCTCCTGGAGAGCCTTTGTCAGCTCGAGTTCCACGTCGGAGATCCTTGAGGTGGTCTGGAGCGCCTGGCTGGCAGAGAATTGCCAAGCGCGCCGGGCATCAGCAATGCGCAGTGACGTCACGTTGCCCGTGCGGAACTGGGCGTGGAGCTTCTCGTAATCTGCAAGGTCGCTCTGCATCCCGTCATTCTCCTGCGTCTCCCGGCTGCGGAGTGCCTGCAGCTGGTTGCCCGCTCCACGCACCAGGGCTCCGCGGTATGCCTTTTCCTTGGCGACCTGATCCTGCGCCAGCGCGAGTTGGCGTGCACTTGAACCGTCAAGCGCTGCAAGTAAACCGGTCCGGCCGGCCGCCGGGCCCTTTGGCGGCGACTGGCCCGGCTCCTCGTTGTTTGCCCGGCCAAACAGAGCCTGGAGTTCGCTGATTTTGTCTTGCGTTGCCCGCTGCTCCGCAACAAGGCGCGCAGCCTCGCTCTGCATGTCGGCGGCCTGCAAGAAACGCTCTGCGTCGGTGAGCCGGCCCTTTGCCACGTCATACCCGCCTGCCAGCGCAACGGCTTGCCGCACGCTCAACCCAGGCCGGAAATTCAGCTCTCCTGGTTTGGCAATGTCGCCGTCGATGTAGACGGGCCCGTAGGACGCGATGTCGAGCACCAAGGAGTCTGGGCTGATCCTGACGGCTACGGACTGTCCAGACGCCAGCATTTTTTGGTAGAGCCGCCCGGCTAGCATTTCACGCATACGGTTCTGCACTTCCAGAATATCCGCACCCGCCGCATTCACCCGGCCAAGCAGCACATCGGCGATTGCGCCATCGGTCTGAATCATGACGCGTTGCGAGAGTTCGGGAAAGCCCAAAACGCTGATGGACAGCGAGTCTCCGGCCTGTAGTTTATAGGCGCTCTGCGCGAATGCCGTGTCTAGCCCAAGCGCTAGCAGCAAGATCGGCACGGAGAGCACGACCGCTCGGAACCAAGTTATGCCCTCCCTGTGGAAGCACCCCTGGCGCGGGAAGTCACGCGCATGATATTCAATCACGCTTGGTCTCGACGCGGGCCGACGAGCGCCCGGCCACCATCGCGCAGCAGGATCAACAGCATCTTTGGCACGACGCTGCGGTACCGCGGCCAAAGCCGCTTCGGCTCGCTGGCCACCCGGTATAGCCACTCGAGGCCTGAGGCGCTCATGAAAAGCGGGCCCCGGCTCTTAACGTCAGCGTAAAAATCAAACGCGGCACCCACGCCGACCATTACTGAATTGGGAAACAGGTGTGCATGGTTGGCCATCCAATATTCTTGCTTTGGCGTGCTGAGGCCAACCCAGATTATGTCCGGCGCGGCCTCCTTCATTCGCGCAATGATATTCGCTTCTTCGGGCGCGCCAACGATGCGCATGGGCGGGCAATGCCATCCAGCGATGGCAGCATCACCCACCGCCGCCGCCGCGCGTTCGACCACTCGGCGGCCCGTTGCCTCCTGACTGCCGTAGAAGAAGTGCCGCAAACCGCGAGACCTGGCATCAGCGAGTGCAGCTGAGAAAAACTCGGCGCCGGGCACTCTTGACAAGGATTTTCCATGGATCAGCTTGCCCGCCCAGAACACGGGCATTCCATCCGGCAGAGACAGCGACGCCCCTTCAAGTATCCTCATCAGCCGCGGGTCGCTCTGAGCCTCGACGATGCCATGCGCGCTCGTCACTGTGATGTAGCGACCCACCCTGGCCTCTGCAAACCCAAAAAGGTGATTGAGTGCACTCGCCCGGTCAACCGAGCTGATCGGCGCTCCACCAACACGGAACGAGGGCGGCGGTCCGGGGACAGGCCCGCGGCGATCGTGTGTCATTTCAACAGTTGCCTTGCTGCCGGATGGGAGTCGCGTTCTCTAGACCATTTCATATGACCGGGCCGCAACGCCCTTCCCCCGTAGCTGATCGTGAATCCAGGCATACGTGAGTTCGAGGCCAGCCGCGAGCGGGACGGATGGTTCCCAGCCAAGCTCGGCCTGTATACGGGTATTGTCGCTATTCCGGCCACGGACGCCTTGCGGCGCATCCAAGATATAACGACGCTCTAGCTTCACACCGGCGATGTCTTCGACCAGGCTGACGAGCTGGTTGATGGACACGAGCTGTGAAGACCCTAAGTTGATCGGCTCGAGGATGTCGCTCTCCAGGATCGCGCGACTCCCAGCGACGCAGTCGGTAATGTACATGAAGCTGCGGGTCTGCTCGCCATCGCCCCAAATCTCGATCTCGTGTCGGCCCGACAGTTTAGCCTCAATCACTTTCCGGCATATTGCGGCAGGAGCTTTCTCCCGCCCGCCGGAAAATGTCCCATACGGTCCATAAACATTGTGGTAGCGCGCCACGCGCGTCTCCAACCCATAGTCTTCGCGGAAATGCCGCGCCATGCGTTCGCTGAACAGCTTCTCCCATCCATAGCCGTCTTCGGGATCGGCCGGGTAAGCATCCGCCTCACGTAGAGCTGTTACGTTGGGGTTCGTCTGCCGATCCGCCGCATAGACACAGGCCGACGACGAGTAGAAAAAGCGCTCGACTTTGTTATTCTTGGCCCCCGCCAACATGTGCGTGCTGGTCAGCACGGACAACATGCAAAGAGCGCGGTTCGCCTCAATGAAGCCCATGCCGCCCATGTCGGCAGCAAGATTATAGACGTATCGCACGTCCCGCGTCGCCGCCGCAGCAGCTTCTCGCAGGCTGAGGTCGCTCTGGATGTTTTGCGCCTCAGGCAGCCTCTGACACCATTCCTCCAACGGCTTGATGTCTACGGCCCGTACGTTTCGAAAGCCTTGCTTACAGAGATGTTGGACCAAATGGCCGCCGATGAACCCACCGGCTCCAGTCACTAGAACACGACCATCAATATCCATCTTGGACAAATGATTGGCCTCCATGGCGACTTCCTTGTTTGATATTAACTTACATCCAGACCAGTCTTTATAAGTGAACCTGATGTCACATGACGACCGATTTGCTATGAAATCACAGCGCAATTAAAGATATGTCTTGCCGCATTTTGCCCAAGGTATGTGAAAACATCCCTAACTCGCGGGGGCAGCCAGTCGGATTGTTTCCCCATGTAGAGACGAAGCCTGCACTCAATACTTTTGCCACCACGTCGTTGAGCGCTGCACAAGGCTCGCGGGAAGCATGAGCGCCTGCGTAGGCGTTTCGTGACGGCATCCCACAGCGTCGATGACATATGAAACTGCCTGAGTTCGACTTGCGACTTGACACGATTTACGATCCGCGGTTCTCACGATTGCAGCTTGTCATCATGGCAAATATTATAACGTCTTTGCGTCAGGGTTAGTAGCTTCTCACAAGCGCGCGCCTCCGTCTACAAAACTTGACTCCTGGTTTTATCACGTTAATGTGATAACGATATCGAAATATTTTTGCGCTATGATCGCGATGCATCGCCGGAATGGAATGATGCGAGGCTCGACCCAGGAGGACTTAGAACTATGGGATCTCTCGCCGCGCCGAGCGTCACGATCAGCAACACGATGAGGACCGGCGCCGGGGGCGTCGTCAGTTTGGCCGGCACCGTCGGAGGCGCGGCCGGCACGACAGTTGAGATTTACGACGGCACCAGCGCGCTCGGCAGCGCGTCGCTTGACTCCATCGGCGGCTGGACCTTTGTATTGTCAGCCCTGAAAGCCGGCAGCTACGACTTTCACGCCGTGGCTTCTTCGCCTGGGGGAACCTCGGCGACCGCAGCCGCCACATTGCCCATCGTGCTCTTACAGCCGGGCGAAAACGTGGCCTCGATCGTCAGCGCGAGTTCCGCCGGAACAACCTTCATCTTTCTGCCTGGCGTCTACAATAATCTCACCATCACGCCCAAGAGCAACCAGACCTTCATCGGCGAGCCCGGTGCGGTCCTCAGCGGCTCCGTCCCCGTCACGGGCTGGAGCTACGCGGGCAACTATTGGAGCACCAGCAACTTCGCCGGGCCGCAATGGGGCTACGGCGACGGCCGCAACGGCCTCGCCGCCATTCCCAACGATCTGCAGGTCGATGGCAAAGCCTATCTGCGGGTCGGCAGCCTCGCCGAGGTCGGGCCGGGTGACTTCTATTATGGCAATGGCAGAGCGTACATCAGCGATAATCCGACGGGCCGCACCACATCCATGCTCGACACTGCCACCGCGTTCCAGGGCGGCACGACAACGGGTGTCACGATCAAAAACCTGACGATCGACAATTACGCCAGCGTCGCCCAGCATGGCGCCATCGAGGCCGAAAACACCTCCGGCTGGACGCTCGACAACGTCACGGCCGTCGCCAACCACGGCGCGGGTGCGGCTGCAGGCAGCGCAATGACGATCAATGGCGGCAACTACAGCGGCAACGGCCAGACTGGCATTCACGCGCAAAACACGGCCGGCCTGACGATCAACGGCATAACGGCGGACGGCAACAACTACGCCCAGTATTCATCTGGCTGGGATGCGGGCGGGATCAAAATCCTAACCTCAACCAACGTGACGGTCGAAAACTCCACAATTTCCTCAAACAAGGGCATCGGCCTCTGGTTCGACACAGACGTAGCGAATGCCACCGTCGCGAACAACGTCATCAACGGCAACCAAGGTCCAGGCCTCCAGTATGAGGCCGCATACAGCGCGACGATTTCAGGAAACGTGCTCGCGAACAACGCCCAATCCGGCTACGTCACTGGGTATTGGGGATCGGACCTCATTATTGTGTCGTCGTCGCATGTCGATGCGACCGGCAACACCTTGGTCGTCAATGACGGGGCGGAGGGGATCGGCATCCAGGAGGATTCGCGGCCGCCCGACAACATGGGCCCACACGCCACGACCAATAACACCGTTTCCAAAAACACCTTCGTCTTGCTTGGGTCTGGCAAGAACGGCGGTGCATCGGACGGCCTGTCGAGCAGCCAGATTTTCAACGGCTCGAATGTCTGGAACAACAACACCTACGTTGCCCAGAATGCACAGGACGTGGATTTCACTTGGAACAACGCCTATTATTGGGCCGTCGACCCATCGCAGTTCCTGATCGACAAAAACGGAACATTCACCTACGTCGCCGATCCTCAGGCCTACGCGGCCAGCCTTGCTGCCGACCTGCCGGACACGCTCGATTTGCATGTCTCCGAAGACGCCTGGCAAGGCGACGCCGCGTTCACCGTCAGCATCAATGGCACCCAAATCGGCGGCACGCGCATCGTGACGGCGTCGCATGCCGCCGGGGAGACGCAGGATGTTTCCATCGCTGGATCCTGGGGCGCCGGGCCGCATACCATCGGTATTTCGTTCATCAATGATGCCTATGGCGGAACGCCGTCTACCGACAGAAACCTGTACGTGGACCAGGCGTCGTACGACGGGCACGCCGCGAGTGGCACGCCCGCGGCGCTGACGGGCAATGGCACCAAGGATTTCTCCGTCGCCAGCGCCCCTGTCCCCACGGCACTATCGATCCAGATGGCGGAGGATGCATGGCAGGGCAATGCCCAATACGCCATCGCCATCGATGGCAAGGTAGTCTCAAGCGGGAATCAGGTGACCGCGCTGAATGCATCCGGGCAGTCGCAGGCGGTGAACCTGCAGCAGGCGCTGTCCGCCGGCGCTCACGACCTTGCAATCTCGTTCCTGAATGACGCCTATGGCGGCACGCCCGCCACGGACCGCAATCTTTACATCAAAGGCGTCTCGGTAGACGGTGTGGCCACGTCCGGCGCCTCTGCCACGCTTGATTCGGCCTCAACGGTTCATTTTCAGTTCGTTTTACCTGCTTGACAGGGTTGTCCTATTATGTCGAGCTCGGCACAAGCGCGATTATGCCGAGTTCCGGATTATGCCGAGCGCGCCTGACGAGACGAGGCTCGCGTACTGTGATTGCGTGCGCTCCGCCCGTCGTGGTCTCGGCATAATCCCGTGATGCTCTTCCGGCGGCCGTCACGACCGCTGGGAGAGGATAATGAACACGACACCTCACGACGCCGCCGCCTGGGTCGCCGGCTGCGTTGACTACTTGCGAGATGCGGTGGGAGCGGCCGACACCACGCGGGCGCGCCACTTGCCCGCCGTGCGGCGCTTCATCGCGACTTGCTCCGGCCCGGGCGATCCCGACTGGACTGGGTTGTCCCTCCAGCGGGTGGCCGATTTCATCCGGCAGGAGGCCGCGCAAAGGACAGGGCACGGCCGCAAGGCGTCTGCATGCCGGCGACGTGCCATGGCGAGCGAGGCGAAATCAGAAGCCCTCTCCGGCAGGGGCAGGAAAAGCAGCTTGGGTGCCTCGGCCTCGGCCTCAACGCCGTTGTCCACTGGAACGCCATCGACATGCAGGAAGCCATTCACCAGGTCAGGGCGGACGGCATGGAGGTTCGCCCTGACGACCTGGCCCACCTTTCCCCGCTGATCTGGCGCCACCTCAACTTCCTCGGGCGTTATGACTTCCCCCTGCCCGATACCGTCCGCAACGGCGGCCTCAGGCCTCTCCGGAAACCCTGATTCCGCATGGGAGTTTTGAACAGCCTTATGCTGCTTTCCTGGTCCGCTCAGCCGCACAGGCCTCACCGACGTTTTGCCCGGCGGGCAGGTGACTTGTTCACGGTTCCAGTTGATGGT
>CAXTUQ010000064.1:0-15800 GCA_964247405.1 uncultured Acetobacteraceae bacterium | reverse complement strand
CGCGCCAGGCGCTGCTCAAGGCCGTGGTTGCCGTTGCAGGCGGCGGTCTGCGTGACCTGGGCGCGCATGAACTCGCCATAGCGGAACAGCAGCGCGCGCAAGGAGGGGTGCTCGTCCAGCGCCTGACGGAACGCGTCGGCTTCCATGCGCAGCGCCGTGCCAGGCCCTTGCACCAGCGCTTCGACGCCGGAAACCTCGACTCCGAACGTAAGCGGCAGCCCCGTCATGCCCTCGCGGCCGACCAGTCCCACTTCGGCGGACAGCCCGTCTTCGAGACGCACGATCATCGACACCCAACCGGCCTCCACGAAGTGAACCGCCCCAATCGGCGCTTCAGCCGCACAAAGAACCTCGCGCAACTCAAGGGCGACAGGCTGCATCCGGGGCAGCAATTGCGCCAGCACGCCGGACGGCAAGGCGGCAAGCAGGTGGTTGCGGACGGCGGACGGATGGGGGACGGGATTGGCCATGCTGGCTCCTCGCGACGAACGGGCGGGAGCGCTGGCCTCTCACAAGCACCCGCGGCCGGGGGCGTGGCGGGTGACAGAGACGCAGGTAGGGCGGCAAAGAACGCTATGCAAGTTAAAAGTGAAAACTACCTGATAGCTCAATTATTCTTGATTACTGAAAGATAAACAAG
Organism: uncultured Acetobacteraceae bacterium; assembly: GCA_964247405.1. Lineage (GTDB taxonomy): Bacteria > Pseudomonadota > Alphaproteobacteria > Acetobacterales > Acetobacteraceae > CAHJXG01. The sequence goes on along the minus strand of CAXTUQ010000064.1, from coordinate 15,160 downwards.
TTCAATGAGCAATCAGCTTAAAACATTTAGGCTTATACCACTCTTGATCGACATAGAACAGCTGACTGCCTGGTTGCGTGGACACATAGCCGCACCGCTTTGCCGTCACTTTGCGCCGGCTGCATGACCTCAGTCGATAACAGCCAGCCCACGCTCATGCTGCCTCAGCTGCACTTTCCGCGATGGCCGCCATGCGCGTGATCACCACCTCATCTCCATTTGGCGATGGAGTCCCGGACGTACAAGAACATACCTTTCCTGCGTTCGGGAAGACAGGATAGGTCGTTGCTTCAAATTAGCAGCGATGCCCGATTTGCTGTCTCCGACGCGCCAGCAGGCTCTTGACGCTTTGGCCCGTTCATGCGCTCCCCAGCGCCGTCCTCACGCCGTGCCGCGCCATCGCGCGGGCAAGTCGCAACCCATCGGCCGTTTTGCCGCCTAACCGGCATTGCACCCTGCCTTCCAAACACCCTCAACCAGCGTTGAGCATGGGGGGAGGCAAAGCAACAAGCCACATTCACCCGGCAACGGCTTGCTAAGGCGGCGGACGAGGACGATTGCTGACTTTGTTCTCTGTGCCAGGCGTTCGCTCAATGGGCGTGCAGCCCTTGTGGCCCGGTGGAGCCATTGCGCCCGGAATGCCATGCTCGGACCCGACCAGGCGGGAGAAGCCAGGACGTGGCACGCAGGCCGGAGGTGGATCGGCGACAGGCAGACTTCTTCGGCGCCCCCGCTCCTGCGCCAGGTACTCCAAGGCCGAAACCCGAACAGGCAACCAAGCACCGCTCGCCGTCGCCGAACGGCAAGCGTGAACCTGTCGGCGACAGCATCGACGCGATCGCCACGCGCCTATCCCCTGCCGAGTTGAAGGAGTTCGTCGCGGCGCTCCCGGATGATGCCCTGGCGTGCCTGGTCATCGCCACCGCCCGCCAGATCCGTCGCCGGCTCGTGCGCAGCGGCGGACGTGGCGGCAAAGGCCGCGACTCCGTCCTGGAGCAGTCGCCCCGGCAGCTGATCTCCGAGTTGGGCGGACAGGACGAAGGCGACGATAATTGGTAGCTGGGCAGCATGGACTTGGTGGCGCTTCTTCTCTCCCAGCCGACGACCGGCTTGAGCTGACCTGGGACCCTGACCAACAAAGAATGGCCTGGCCCGGGCGAGCTACCGTCTGGCCGTCGCGCCATGAAAGGCAGGCTACATTCCCGGTGACGGCGAGGAGGACGGCTTGAGAGCCGCTTCTTCCACCCCGCTCCCGACTCCTTGCGCACCGGCCCGCGCCCCGCGCCGGTGCGTGTCGATGTCCTGGCCCAGCCCGCGCAGAATATCGGCATTGCGCTGGATCGCCTCGTCGAGCCTGGAGGCATGCGGGGCTATGGTCCTGCGTCCTGCTTCGGCCTGAACCAGCCGACGCACTTCGTCGCCGCTGCGCCCTCCGGGCTGCCTCGGTTCAGCGAGCTGCCGCACGAAGGCCCGCACGCGCCCGCCGCGTTCGAGAAGCGCAGCCTCTTGCCCCGCCTCGCGCAAGGCCGCGCCATTCTGCCGAAGCACGCCGCCGAGCGCCGTCCCGTTCCGGGCCACTGCCCTGTCCGCAGCCCGGGCCTGGACCTGCTTGCGGACCTCCAGGCCCGGGTTCCTGCCTTCCGCCTCCATGGCCTGGAAGCGGTGGCTCTGCCGGATGAAGGCGTCCACCGCTTCCGCAAGGTAGCCCCGGCTCTTGCGGATCAAGTCGACGCCGAGCGCCTTGTATGGCTTGTGCGCCAGGTCGGCCGCGGCCCGGTCCCACAGGTCGCCCTCCGTGACCGGCGAGGCGTCGCCCAGGGCGCGGCTGCGCTTCACCGCCTCGTGCAGCGCGCCCTCGGCGATCATCGTCCAGGTCGCGCCCTTGGCGCGGCTTTCCGCGACGTAGGCTTTGAAGCCGGTCACGCCCGCGGTGCCGCGCGGGAACGCCGCAATGTGCTCGCCCGAGGTGATGCCCTGGGCCGCGTCGATGGTCAGCGCGTCGCCGAAACCCAGGAGCAGCCGCCCGGTTTTCGGGTCGGACAGGCGCCGCCATTCCACGTCGCCGACCCGGCCGTCCTTGTCGCGCAGCCGCAGCCCGGCGTCCGTGCGCCCCACCACCTCGACCACGTTGCCGTTGTTGCCGATCCAGCCGCCGCGGCCGTCGATCCGCGCCCAAGTGCTGCGGAACAACCGCAGCCGGTCGCCGGTCGCGATCGGCAGGACGTAGGTCTCGCCCCGCTGGTCGACGGCCTGGTATGCCACCTCGTCCGCGCCGATCTCGCCGCGCGCCTTGCGCCGCTCGCGGATGGCCCGGCTCACGTCGGCGACGTCCTTGTTGGTCGGCACCGACACCGTGACCTGCCGCCCCGAGCCCGACGCGCGCAGGTGGTCGCGCCGCTGCATGTAGAGGTCGGCGATGCGCCCGACCACCTGGTCATGGTCGCCGCCGACCAGGGTGGCCGTGCCGTCCTCCTGCTTCATGGCCAGCGCCTGCGTCACCTCGGCCAGGTGGTGGTTCCGCCGTTCCTCCAGCGTGGCGTCCGGCCCGAGGTCCCTGCCGCGGAACAGCCCGGCGATGGCACGTCCGCGCTCCGTCTCCTGGCGCACGGTGGTCAGCAGCTCCGGCATTGCCGCCTTGGGCAGCACGCGCCGCATGATCTCGATGGTGTCGCCGGCCTCGATCGCCTGCGCCTGTTCCCGGTCGCCCAGGGCCTTGATGGTCATGCCGGTGCGGGCCTGCAGGTCCAGCAGCCGCAGCATGGCGCGCGGCGCGACCTGGCTCACCTCGTCGATCACCAGCACCGTGTTGCGCGTGGGCTGGAACTCTCCGCTGTCGACGGCGGCCAGCAGAGCGGTCGTGGCGAAGCCCCGCTCGATGCCGGCCCCCTGGAGCTCGCGCGCCTGCTTCCAGGCGGTGGCAAGCCCCACCACCTCCCGCCCGCCCGGGTCGTAGCGGGTGTCCGCCCGCCAGGCCGCGACCAGCGGCTGCAGCAGCGTCGTCTTGCCCGACCCGGCCACGCCGGTCAGCAGGGTGAGCGCGCCGCCGCGGCCCAAAGCATAGATGGCGGCGAGCTGCGCCTTCGCGTGTTCCGGCTCGCTGGTGAAGTCGAGGCCGGAGGCGGCGACCGCGGCCCGGATCGCCTGGGTGGACAGCGCGCCCGAGGTGTCGAGCGCGGCCAGCCTCGCTTCCAGGGCCAGGCTCTCCTCGATCCTGACCTGGGCCGTGTTGGTGACGCGCACCTTCTCGTCGGTGATCCCGGTCACGAGCGCGACGTGCTCGCCCCGCAGCTCGATCCCGCGGGTCTCCAGCAACCCCACCACGTGGTCGATGTCCTCGGGACCGTTGACGCCCGTGCCGATCAGCGCGCGGGCGGCGTGGTAGCGCAGGCGGTCGTGGTCGATCACCGCGGCCGTGTGGAACTCGGTCTCGACATGGCGCGCGGCGAAGGCATAGGCGAGGTCGAACCGCTCGCGGTCGGTGAGTCGCGCGTGGCCGATGCCCTCCAGCACCGTGTCGTGCGCCCAGCCGATGGCTGCGGCCTGCTCTCGCCACAGCTCGCGGTCTCCCTTGCCGGCGTGCTTGGCCAGGCGTTCGGCGACGCCGGCCTCGCGCAGGATCTCGAACTTCTTGTCGGCCGAGATGCTGTCCCAGTCGAGGCCCTGGCTTTCGGCGAACGCCTTGGCGCCGCGCAGCACCTGCTTGCCGCTCTTGCTGAACGCATCGTTGGCGTGCTGCGGGATCGCCGTCAGTACGACCGCCTTCTCGTCCTTGTCGTAGCCGACCCGTGCGCCGATCCGGCGCAGCTCGTCGGCCAGCCGGGCTTGGGCGTAGGAGCCGAACTCCAGCACCCGGGACTGCAGGCGCTGGGTGTCGAGCGAGCCGATGCGGCCGTCCTCCGTCACCACCATGTTGAACAGGGCGTTGTGGATGTGGGCGTGCGGGTCGCCGCCGACCGGCGCGTCGGCCAGGTAGGTGGCGCCCCCCGGCCCGTCCTGCACCGCAAGCGTCGGCCGCGCCGTGTGGTGGCGGAAGCTGACCCAGCCCACCTCGCCCGGGTCGGCGCCGTCCTCGCCGCCATGGCCCTTGCGCGCCCAGCCGAGCTCGCGGGCGACGTAGCGCATGGCGGCGTCGTTCGCCCGGTCGATGGCGTTCCAGATGGCCGCGCTCTCTGCCGGCGTGCGGGCGAACTCGGCTGCCAGCGTGACCGACTTGTGCGGGGAGAAGGTGAAGTCGTAGGCGCTGATCTTACGCTCGTGCCTCGACCAGGCCTCGCCGGTGTCGGCGCGCTTGCCCTCGAACAGGCGGTCCATCTCCTTGTCGCGCGGCATCCGGGTCGGGTCGATGCCGAGCGCCTGGGCGGCGGCGAGCGGCATGTCGGGCCGCCAGGTCGCCCGGCTGTCGCGGCCGGTGTAGTAGGCCGTCAGCCGTTCGCCGGGCTCAAGCCGCCGTCCCAGGGCCAGGGCCGGATTGTGGATCGGCTCGGGCGTGTTCTCCGTGAAGTATTTGCGGATCAGGTGTCCCTTGCTGGCCGCCGAGATCTTGCGGAACGGCATCATGGCCGGCGGCTCTCCCGTCCGGCTCCGTTGCCGGCCTTGCCCGCGGCAGCGTCGGCGCTGATCGCGCGCACGACGTCGCCCGGCAGGTTCTGCTCCATCTGCGCCTGCGACTTCACGATCTGCCGGGCGTAGCCGAGCAGCTCGGTCTGCTGGCCGATGACGTGGCCTAGCAGCTCGTCCAGGCTCGGGCCATCTTTCGGCTCCGGCGTGAGCAGCTTGATGATCTCCTGCTGGCCCGCGACCAGCATGCGCAGCAGGTCGCCATGGATCTTCTGGGTGCCCGCGTTGCTGTGGACGGCCTGCTCAAGGCTGGCCAGCCGGTCCTCTTGTGTCGTGCTCATGTGCCCCTCCTTCCGGGTCACGGCATGTTCGCCCATGAGGGCGCAAACGGGAGGACGTCAGCATCGGCATCTGCGGAACGCTCGCACGGCAGATGCCAGCGCCTCCGCATCGCAGCGTTGCCTTGCCAAAGTCCAGGCCACGCTGGCCGGTTGGACACGCCCTTATCCGCGAGGCTGCCGCCCCTGGGCATCCGTTCGGGACTGATCGCGCGGCAAGGCAGGTTGGCCCTACAGACCCGGTCTTTCTTCCTCGAAGCCGGAGTGCCACTTCAGGCAGCGGGCGGCGAGACGGCTACCGTCCAGAATGGCGGCCTCAAGTCTCGCCAGTCCAACCTCGTCCTGCCGGTCGCTCGCTATGGACCGCCTGTGCTGGTACTTATGCCACTGGCCCTCGATGATGTGCAGCGTGTGGCACAGGATTCGGCAATCGGCGAGGGTCATCTCTTCGAGGAGCACGCTGTATTCGGTCTCGTGGACGCGGACCGCCCCGTCCGGCATCACGGTCGCGACATACCGACCCGGTCCTGGGAGCACGACTGTTAAAGCATGTCCGTTTCAGGTTGGCCCATAACCGGCGTGCCGGACATAGTTTGCGCACTCTGACGGGCTGAACTGGTCGAGCAGCGCACCGATGCGGCCCCACACGGCGGCGATGGAGCGCTCGTCGGCTTTGCGCAGCAGCGTTTTCAGCTTGGCAAACACCATCTCGATTGGGTTCAGGTCAGGGCTGTAGGGTGGAAGGAACAGCAGATGCGCCCCGGCCTGGCGGATGGCGCGACGCACCGCCACGCCCTTGTGGCTGCCCAGGTTGTCGAGAACGACGATGTCGCCCGGCCGCAAGGTCGGCACAAGGAACTGCACGACCCACGCCAAGAACGACGCCCCGTTGATCGGGCCGTCGAACACGCAGGGCGCGGTGATGCCGTCACAGCGCAGGGCGGCCAAAAAGGTCATGGTGGTCCAGCGCCGGTGCGGCACGGCCGCGACCAGGCGCTGGCCCCGGAGCGCGCGGCCATGCGTGCGGGTCATGTTGGTCTTGGCCCAGGTCTCGTCGACGAACACGAAACGCGCCGGATCGACCCGGCCTTGGTGCTGCGTCCAGCGCGCACGCTTGCGTGCGACGTCAGGCCGGTTCTGTTCGGCGGCCCGCAGGCTTTTTTTGAAGGTGAGCCGCTCGGCGGACAGGAAACGCCACAACGCGTCGTTGCTGACACGGGTGCCGCGCAAAGCCAACTCAGCCCGCAGCGCGCGCACCGTCAGGTCAGGAACCGCCGCAACCCGGGCCAGAAGCCAGTCCCGCTCATGCAGCAGAACCGCACGCCGCACGCCGCCCATCGGCTTGGCCGCGCAGCCACCCGTCATGGTGTGCCGCTGCATCCAGCGGATCACGGTTGCTTCGCCGAGATCGAGCAGGCGGGCGACCGCACGCCGGGACTGACCTGCCTCGATGAGCGAAACGGCACGCTGGCGCAGATCGAGGGAGTAGGGCCGGGTCATGCGCTGCTGGCCTCCAATCCAGCCAGCAGCTTGAATCAGAGTTCAGCCCGCGCCGGAAGCCCCCGAGTCAATTCGAAACGGACACGCTCTAGGGCGTTTTGTCCGCCGTCCCCATTCAACCCAAGCGTCCTGGCGTGCTCCTTGGTCTGGTATCCGCCTGTCTTGCGAATGGAAGGCAGCACAGTCCCTGTCACCCAGCGGCGGAAGGCCTTGGCCTGCGGCTTTCGCGACGAGAAGATCAATTGGTAGAGGCCGCTCTCACTGACGATGGCCACCTTCTGCTCGCCCCCAAGGGTACACGCATTAGTAACCCCCTTCTCATTCTCATCGAGGCTGGAAACCTTTCGGCTGGAGTTGGCGAGGGCCAGGATCGCACAAACGTCGCTGGCTACGAACCAAGGCTCTCCCGCATGAAGGAGCGTTCGCACAGCACAGCCATTGAAGCTGAACTCCATGGCCGTGCCGGGTGCGGCTGGCTGGTCATACTCCGGCGATCCGCAATGATGCTGATTTGATTGTGCTTTTTCTGAAAGGGCAGGGTTCTTCGGTGCTGCCGTCTCGGACTTCTGGTGTTCGGTCCGGCTTTGAGAATTGCGTTTCATGGATGGCTCCTGGGTAGGACGCCAGGTTAGCCGGAGGTGGCGCAAACAGACCGACCGCCTCTCCGGCTGCCCACGCTTGCGGTTGTCCCATACCGCGAGACGTTCAGGGGCGCTCTCGCAGCCGCGTCGTCTGCACCGCTGGTGCAATTGTGCATAAGACCTCCTTCGGCGCCTACCCACGCTCGCTGATGGCTCGGCGATAGCTCGGCGATGGCTCGCCCATGGCTCGGCGATAGCTCGGCGGCAGCCCCATTGCACCAGAAAGTTTTCGGCGGCGCCGATCCCCGTTCGCGCCGCAGCCGGCGATGCTCGCGCATGAACACGGCAACAGGGCACGCCATGGCACGAAGAGCATCGGAGCGCGAACTGAAACGGCTCGAAGAGGAGAACTACCGGGGTCGGACCGACACCTACCGCTACATCCGCCTGAACCTTGAGCACTACCTCACCCTGGGCGTGGGCACGGATGATGGTCCGAGTTGGGAAGCGTTCGCCGCGATGCTCACCCGCGAGGGTCAAAAAAGCAAACACGGCGGCCCGGTCAGGCGAGACTCTGCCCGAAGGATCTTTCTGCGCGCGAGCAAGGACGCCCGCGACAAGAAGCTTGAGATGCTGACCGGGGTTCCGCAGCGCAAGCAGCAGCCCTCGCACCTGCCCGCGACCTGGCGGCCGACCCCGGAGACGGCCCCCATGCCGGCGACCTTCAGCCGCCCGGTCATCCCGCAGCCCTCCCAGCCTGTCCGTGACGGCGAGGCCCGTCCGCGCACGGCTGAGGAAAAGGTCGCGGACATACGCCAGCAGTTCGCCCGGCGGAGCGGGCGTTGACCCTTCATCCCAAAAAGAAAAGGCAAAAGGCAATGGACAACTCTCATAAGGATGTCTTGCTCTCCGGCAGCATCCTCGAAAACCCGATCATCCGTCTCAAGGTCCTGGCCTTGCGGCTCGGCCGGGGCCGCACGGGCGGCAGCACCCTTCTCGATCTGCTCATCCAGTTGGCCCGGGCTGCGGGGCGCAACGTCCTCGTCTGCGACGGGGACCGACGCAACCCGACGCTCGCATCGCTCTACCCGCCTGGCACTCCCGGCGGCGCCACCCAGCCGCCGTCCGACGAAGGCCCGGACAGCAAAGAGTGGCTCAGCGACTCGATCAGCGATGCGGTGCGGACGGAATCGTCGCTGGTCTTCGACATGGGCGCGGGCGACCGGACGGTGCAGGACTACGTGCGCGACATGGACCTGGTGGAACTCTGCCTGGCAGTCGGCAGGGAGCCGCTCGGGCTGTTCTTCTCCGGCCCCGACATGGACGACTTCGAGCACATCCTGTCGATCTGGCGGGCGGGCTACTTCCGCCCCCGGCGATCCCTGCTGGTGCTCAACGAGCACCTCGTGCCCCAGGGCCGCACACCTCTCGGCGCGTTCGACGCCATCATGTCGCGGCCGGAGTTCCTGGAGTTGGCTCAGGACGGGATGGAGACGATCATGCTGCCGCGCCTTCCTTGCTTGGAAGTCATGCGGCAAGCCGGGCTGGGCTTCGTGGATGCGGCTGCGGGACGGCCGGGGATCAAGGGCGTCCCGCTCGATCCGGTGCGGCAGTTCATGGTCAAGCAGTGGATCGCCAAGGTGCTGGCCAACCTTGAGCGCGTCGGCGCCGCGGAGTGGATGCCATGAACCGGCACGAGCGGAGACGGGCTGCGGCGCTTGGTTCCCGGGTTCGGGGGGAGGCGGCGCCGCCGGAGGACATGGGCCTGTACTGGAGCGTCATGCGGCGAGCCATGGCCGAGGACGAAAGCGGCCGGCGCGGGCCGTACTGCCAGGTCCATCGAGCCATCATGGGGGCAAGGCGCTTGGTGCTGACCAAGCGCGTGACCGCGTTGGCGGAGGATCTGCGCATCTCGGACCTTGGGGTCACGATCCACTCGTTCGAGGCGGGGGTGCCTCCTCCCGGGAATACCTGGATGGAATGGGACGCCGCGGTGGAGGGCCGGTACCCTGCCCTGCCGCACCAGACCCCGTACGAGCGCGTAGGCGTGCTGATCGAGGCCGACGACACCGGGCACCGCGGCCAGATTGCCGTGCTGGCCAAGACCGCTCCGGCGGGAGGCGGCACGGCCGACGCGATCATGGCACCCGTCGTCACGACCTTCGACCTGCGCGAGGACTTCGAGCCGCCGGCCACCATCATGGCGCCGCCGTCCGCCGACCAGATGCGCCGCGCGCTTGCGGCGAGGCAGGACCCGACGACGGCCGAGCTGGAACTGTCGGTCGTGTCGGCGGCTGCGATGGAGCGGCGGTTCGGCGTCATCGAGAACCCCTATCTCGCGGCAACCCTGCAGGAGAGCCTGGACGTGGGCGAAGGCCGTTGGCATGAGGCCCATCCGGATCTCCTGCAAACGGCGGCCGATGAGATGACGCACGACGCGACGCTGGCGCTGTGTGCGTTCATCGTCACCCGCACCGTCGCCGTCGAGACGTTCGAGGTCCGGCCCGGGGCAAGGCGGCGAGTGCCGACCTTCGGTTTCGACCGGACCCCGCTCGGCTACCGGATCATCGACCTCCCCGCAACGGGCCGCGCCCCGGATGGCGGGGCGGCCCCTTTCCGCTTGCACAATCGATAGGACGAAACGAATGGACAGCACAGTCAAAGTGGTGCCGGTGCCCGACGTGGCGGCCGGCGAGCAGCTGCGGGCCGCCGCGGTCGAGATGGAGGAAGCGGCCTGGCGCGAGGGCATCGACACGGACGGCCCGCTGGGCACGTTCGTGCGGGCGATGCACCGGGCGATCATGACCCTGGCGGAGATCGCCGACCGGCAGGCGAGCGGCGTGGTCAGGACGGTGCAGGACGCCCGGCTCGTGGTCGAGGCGGAGGCGGTCAAGGCGCGCAAGACGAACGAGCTGGCGTTCCTGGCGATGGAGGGGGCCAGGAGCGCGCACGCGAGCTTCGACGTGCAGAAGGAGATGCTGGTCGGCAGGATGGTGGACACGATCGTGCCGCAGATGGTCAAGGCCGTCGGCGCGGCGATCGTGATCCGCGAGCGGCGCTACAACCAGCGCGTCCACTGGGGCCGTGCGGCCGGCATCGCGGCGGTGGCGGGCGGCCTGCTGCTCGGCGGCTACGTGTGGGGCGGCTGGCATCCGGACAACACGGCCATCGCCGGGGCCATCGCGCTGGACCGCATCCGGCAGTGCCAGGCGTCCCCGGTGCGCGACGACCGCACGCACGAGGCGTTCTGCCCGATGAAGGCGCTGCTCGCGCCGTCGTAGGCCGCTCCGTTTGCGCCGGGCCGGATGATCCTGGGCGCGAGCCCGGCCATCCGGCCCGGCCCAGGAGGGATGGTCGATGGCGACAGGAAAAACGGAGGGCATCAGTAGCGCCCTTGCGGCGGTGGTGTGGAGCCGGCCGCAATACGTCACGTTGCCGGCTGGGGGCGCAGGTCTGGGCAACGGACCCGATCCGCTCAAGATCCTGGTGGTGCGCCACTGCGACGGCGCCTGCGCCTCCATGCCGCTGCCGCCTCTGGTCAGGGCGGCGTTCGGAGGCGGCTTGGAGCGCAACGTCGTCCTGCAACACGCGCCGGCCCTGCAAGCCTGTGTCCGCTTGGGGTTATCTGGCTTGGTGCTGCGGCCCGGCGACCACAAGACGCTGGCCGCGGTTACGCATGGCCCGGCCCGAGCCGTCCTGGGCACGCTGCGCGTGTTCGGCGATGGGGTCGGCTACGACCTATGCGAGGTGGACGTCTCGGCGGTGCCCTATGCCGGGGCGTAGCGCTGGAGTGCAGCGGCGACGACGGCTGGCCGTCCACTCCGGCGAGGGCGTCCCTGCCCTGCTGCACGGCGACCCATGGGCGGGCACTGACGGCGGTGGGTCCGTTCGCGCCTGATAAGGCGATGCTGCGGCTGCCAACAGAAAGGAAGTCCCATGCAGCCACTCACCATCGCCGGCCGCGATCCCGGCGGCACCATGGTCGCACCTCAAGGCAGGCCAGGGGCGCGCGCCCTGGTGGCTGTGCTGTCCATGCTCTCCCGCCTCCTGCCCGTCGCCCTCGTCTGCGCGGTGCAGCTTGCGGCAAGCAGCGCGGTGCGGGCTGACCCGGTGCCGGAGACGATGAACGGCGTGCCGTTCCTGCCCATCCCGACCTTCGAGGAGGTGGGCCTGCCGCCGTTCACCATGCCGACCGGCACCCTCTCGACGGTGCCGGACGCGCCGGCAACGCCGGGCGTTGAAACGGGAGCAGGCGCTTCGGGCGATGGTGCGGACAGCATCTCGATGACGACGATGATGTCGCGGAGCTGGGGCGAGGCGGCGTCGCAGAACGCGCAGGCGGTCGGAGTAACGCCCGTCTCTGTTGCTGCAACGTGCATCATGGAAAGCGGGTGTAATGCCAACCCGGCCTCGAACGGCACGATCAGCGGCACCTTCCAGATGCGCGACGACACCTTCACGTCGATGATCAACTCCGCCTTGGCTCGCAATCCGAACCTGGCCGCGAACATCGTGCCGGGACTGGCTGGCAAGCTGGACCCAGCAACTCAAAGCATCGCAGCTGCCGAGTATTTGAGGCAAGGTGCAGTAGGGTTGCAGAGCAGCAGCATACCAAATCCGAGCGTTCTTGATGTCAGAGGGTATTACAATTTTGGTCCTGGCCCAGCGGCGGCAGTTGCTAACGCTCCGGACAATGCTCTAATGAGCGATACCGTATCTCTCACTCCAAACGGATACAGAAGCAACGGCATCACGCCGGGTGCCACCACTGTTGGACAATGGCGTGCCTCAGTCATCAACAAAATTGGTTCATCTGCCGCCTCGTCTCCTGTACTTCTAGCTTCCTCGTAGGAGTAGGTTATGCGACAAATAAGTAAAATTGCTTCCGTTTTTCTTCTTTTCAGCATGGCAGTTCATGCGGAGGGTCTCCACGCCGTACGTCCATTACCAGGTTACGTTTGTATGCAGTTGGCACTTACGCCTGAAGAGAACATGGACCCCACTCGCGGCGTTCCAGTTCGTGCTTCACCATCACTCTCAGATGCTGTGGCAAGCTGGGCGCCTTCGGTTGTTGTCGTGCCAAGTCCACAACAGCCCACAAGCGGTTTTCTTCAGGCGCTCCTGCCAAATGGCTACCGTGGCTGGATACAAGCCGCTGCTTTGAAGCCCTGGACTAATCCCTATAGTCCTAACAGGCGCTGCATTCCATCCGTGATGTCGAATGGTCGCATCGGTTTTGATTTTCAGCAATGATTGACTACGCGTCCGTCTAACGCGGCGCCAGGCTGTGTCTCCGCCTGTCTTCTGCGCGGTGCTGGATATGCCATGTGGAAAGCAACCAACGTTTCCAGCCAAGCGGCCTCTTCGCCGGGCACCGGCGAGAGGCCCTTGACCCATCGCACGATGGTTGTCTGATGCCGGTCGGCACGGCGGGCAAGCTCGCGCTCGGACCACCCGAGGATGGCGAGGCAGACCAGCAGCCGGTAGCTGGACATGGCGGCTTGCGCTGTGCCAAGTTCCGGCTGCGCCTCGGCGTTTTCAGCCTCCTCTTGCCGGGCGTGTTCAAAACGAACACAAGCGCCACTTGGATGCGCGGCTCCCAGCCGGGCCTCCTCCTTGCTCGCTGTTCGACGGCAAGGCGCTTGAGCGGGGGTTGTGGCAAGGTCTTCTTGCGTGATGCTGTCCATAGGTCGAACGTGACGGGAAATGGCGCGAACAGCACACCCGCGTCAGATGGGGTAATCGGTCGCCAGCCCCCGACGCTCTGCTAGGCTCGCTTCCGACCACCCTTGGAACGGAGCGGACCATGCGAAAGGTTGTTGGCCTCGACATTTCCCTGAACAAAGTTTCCGTATGCGTGCTGGACCGAGACGGTCAGCTCGTTTGGCAGGGCAAGGTGGATAGCGAGCCTGGCCCTCTGATCGAGAAGCTCAAGACGTGGCAGGACGAGATCGACATCGTGGGCCTGGAAGCCTGCCCGCTGTCCGAGTGGCTGCACCGTCACCTGGTTGCCGCGGGTTTCAAGGCGGTGTGCGTCGAGACCCGGCACGCCCAGCGCTTCCTGTCCACCCGGCCGGTGAAGACCGACCGGAACGACGCCCGCGGCCTGGCCGAGATGATGCGTGTCGGCCATTACCGTCCTGTGCACGTGAAGTCGGTCGAGGCGCAGGCAATGCGCACGGTCCTGCAAGCGCGCCGGCAGGTCGTGGCAACGCTGCTCCAGGTCCAGGGGACGATCCGTGGCCTGCTCAAGATGCACGGGCTCAAGGTGGGCGACACGCACCGCGACCAGTTCGACGCGCGTGTCCGCGAATTGCTCGCACAGGTGCCTGCGCTGGAGATCGCCATCGGCCCTCTGCTGCGCGTGCTGGAGCAGGCAGTGGGCGAGCGGAAGAAGATGGACAAGCTGCTCAAGCAGGCTGCCCACAAGGACACGGTGTGCCTGCGCCTGATGGCCATCCCCGGCGTCGGCCCGATCACCAGCCTCGCTTTCCGTGCGACGTTGGACGACCCGAAGCGGTTCGCCTCGTCAAAGTCGGTCGGCGCCCATCTTGGCCTGACGCCAAACGTATACCAGTCTGGCGAGATCGACCGATCCGGGGGGATCAGCAAAGCTGGTGACGGCCTGCTCCGGCATTTGCTCTACGAGGCAGCGTCGGCGCTGATGACGCGCTGCCGCGGGACATCGAAGCTGCGCGCCTGGGGCGTGGCGGTTGCACGGCGCCGCGGGGCCAAGCGCGCGCGGGTGGCCGTGGCCCGCAAGCTCGCGGCGATCATGCATCGCATCTGGGTCTCTGGGGGACGGTTCGAGACTGGGGTGGAGCAACCGAAGCTGGCCGCCGCGTAGTCGGCGCCGGCTTCCACTCCACCCTGTACGACCGCAGCCTGGACGACGGGAACGGCCAGTCCGCCACGATCCCTGCGACCGCTCTCCGAGCGGAACGCGCGCAGTCAGATTGGACGGCCGAACCCTCGTATCCCATCATGGGGCGGCAGCAATGCTAGACCCCGTACAGAAGCGCGATCCAGGACGCGAGCGCCCGGTGACTAGAGCAGTTCCATCAAACGCAGCAGACCAGGGCGGTCACCGTCACGCTGTCTGCGACGACGCCGTCCCGGACTATGGCCGCGGCTTCGCCCACAGTGAAGGAACGCGTGGTCAGGTCGTGTTCCCCGATTTCCGGCGTAGCCTGGCCCGTCGTCAGACCAGACGCGACAGGATCTGGAAGCATCCGCCCTTTTGCGTTACGTCACGCATTCCAATGAGAATTGCGGAAAGGTTTGCGTCCTGTAGAGCGCGCTGTCAGCAAGGGTCCCGACCTGATCGAGGCTGGCGCCGTGCTCGCACCAGTCAACGCCGCTGCGCGCCGCCTACGGCGGTGGCCTACGGCCAGCATTGACTGCCGCTGCGCGCGGCGCTGCAACACTATGCAGGCCGGGACGGAGAAACGACCTCAGCCGAACAAAGAAACATGGACTGCGCAGCGCACATACCTGGAGCTTTCGACCTTACGTTGGCAGCCGAAAAGCCACCTGCCGTTAAAAGAGCTTGCCACCCTATTCCCGATTACAGAAGGGATCGTCACGGCGAAGCCGCGAAGACGCCGTTTGGCGGCTTCGTCGCCGCGCTAGCGGCGATAGAGCCCGCCCCCCGCTTGCGGGGGAGACGCCCGACGGGCTTTCTTTGTTGTTTGCGCCATCGGTTCGCATCGTCGCGGGATCGCCACCCCGAACGCGGACGGACCTCGATGCCGACGTCATTCGATAACACCCCGACCTATACGCTGCATGGCCTGTTTCGTCCGGCGCTGGATTTTCTGGACACGCTGCCATTCTGGGCGCCGGCGGCGGCCGCGCTGGTTGTGGCGGCCGTGCTCGTGCTGGCGCGGTTACGCAGCCGCCTGCCCTCCCCCGGCATCCCTGGCGGCAGCGCGTCGCTGGAGGGGGCGCTGGGCCACCTTCGGCAGGTGAAGGCGGAGGTGAAGGGGCGTCAGGGAGAGGCTGCGGTGGCGGCCGTGCTGGAGCGTGCCGGGTTTCCGGCGCTGCACGACGTGATCGTGCGGGATGCGTGGGGCCTGACGCAGGTAGATCACCTGGTTCGGCTGGCGGACGGGATCGTGGTGCTGGAGACGAAATCGTTCGCCGGGACGGTGACGGGGCACGTGGGGGACCGGCGCTGGGTGC
>CAXTUQ010000063.1:0-15882 GCA_964247405.1 uncultured Acetobacteraceae bacterium | reverse complement strand
GCCAGTCAGCACCCCGGGCGGAGGGCGTGCTGGTGCTGGGTCCCGCCCCGGCGCCGCTGGCGATCCTGCGCGGGCGGCACCGGCGCCGGCTGCTGCTCAAGACCCGGCGCGACATCGCCGTGCAGCCGCTACTGCGGGACTGGCTGGACCAGGTGCGCGTGCCTGGCTCGGCGCGGGTGGACGTGGACGTGGACCCGGTTTCGTTCCTTTGAAGCGTCGGGCGCGTCCATGATAAAGTGGGTATCATGCGGGACCTTGTCGGAAAGACGGCGTTTGTAACGGGCGGGGCGAGCGGCATCGGGTTCGCGCTCGGCCGGGCCTTCGCGGAAGCGGGCATGAACGTGATGCTTGCCGACATCGAAACCGAGGCGGTGGCCGTAGCCGCCGAAAGCTTGCAAGGCCTTGGACCGGGTGCGTGCGGCGTCGCCTGCGACGTTGCCGATCCCGCGAGCGTCGAGCACGCGGCCATGGCGTCTTACGAGGCGTTCGGGAACGTCCACGTGGTCTGCAACAACGCTGGTGTTGGCGGTGGCGGCGGCATCGACGCCATTTCGCTCGAGACCTGGCGGTGGGTGCTCGACGTCAACCTAATGGGCGTTTTGCACGGTATTCGAACCTTCCTGCCGCATATCCGCGCTCACGGCGAGGGCGGCCACATTGTCAACACGGCGTCTATGGCCGGGATGAACAGCGGGCTTGGGTTCAGCCCTTACGCGGCCAGCAAGTTTGCGGTGGTCAACATGTCGGAAGGATTGGAAGATGGCCGCCCCGCTGGGCATTGGCGTGACCGTGCTGTGCCCCGGGTTTGTGCGAACGCGAATCTGGGAGAGCGGGCGCAACCGACCGGAGCGTTATGGCCCGTCCCTGACGCCGGATCCCGCAAGCCCGGCCGGCAGGCTGCTGGCGCAGCTTGTCGAACACGGGCGCTCGGGGCTCGATCCATCCGACGTCGCGGCCCAAGTGCTGAACGCGATCCGCGAGGACGAACTCTATGTGTTCACCCATGCCGGTGCGGAATGGCGGGCCGAGTTGAGGGAGCGGTTCGACGCGATCCTGTCGGCAATGGATGAGGCGGCCGCGCGGCAGGGCACATAACTGCGCAATCTGAGACACGACGGTGCCGCCGCGCCCGTTGCAGCACAAAGAACCCCATGGTAGAGGCCTTCGCCCGCGATGCGAGCGGGCGATCTTATTGAAAGTGGGCGCGTGGCTTCTGGCTCGAACTCCTCCGGCGGCACCCTTGCCGGCCGTTACGCGGCGGCGTTGTATGCGCAGGCCGACGAGACCCGTGCGCTCGATGCGACGGTGGACGAGATGCAGGCGCTGGGCCGCCTGATCGACCAAAGCCCCGAGTTCCGCCGCCTGCTGGACAGCCCGTTGATCGACGTGACCCAGGCCCGAACGGCGGCGGTCGCGGTAATGCAGGAACAGGGTTTCAGCGAACTGGTCCAGCACTTCGTCGGCGTGGTGGCCAACAACCGCCGGCTGGGCGCGTTGCGCGAGATCGTGGCGAGCTTCGCCGCCCTGGTCGCCAGCAAGCGCGGCGTGGTGGTGGCCAAGGTGGTGAGCGCGCATCCGTTGTCGGACGTGCAGCGCGAGCAGTTGCGCGCCCGCATGATCGAGGCCGGCTACGGCACCGTGAACATCGAGGACAGCGTCGATCCCAGCCTGCTGGGGGGCCTAGTGGTCCGCATCGGCGCGCGTTTGTACGACACCAGTTTAAAATCCCGGCTGCAACGATTGCAGTATGCCATGAAGGGTGCCGCCTAAGATGGAAATCCGCCCCGCCGAGATCTCGGAGATCCTCAAGAAGCAGATCGCCGCGTTCGACACCGAGCAGAACGTGGCCGAAACCGGGCAGGTGCTGTCCGTCGGCGACGGCATCGCCCGCGTGTTCGGCCTGCAGAACGTCCAGGCCGGCGAGCTTGTCGAGTTCCCGTCCGCGGGGATCAAGGGCATGGCGCTGAACCTTGAGACCGACAATGTCGGCGTCGTGATCTTCGGCGACGACAGCCGCATCCGCGAGGGCGACACCGTGACCCGCACGGGCGACATCGTGTCCGTGCCGGTCGGCCGCGGCCTGCTGGGGCGCGTGGTGGACGGGCTGGGCCAGCCCATTGACGGCAAGGGGCCGCTCGCGGACGTGACGCAGAGCCGGGTCGAGGTGAAGGCGCCCGGCATCATCCCGCGCCAGTCGGTGCACGAGCCGATGCAGACCGGCCTTAAGGCCATCGATGCGCTGATCCCGGTGGGCCGCGGCCAGCGCGAGTTGGTGATCGGCGACCGGCAGACCGGCAAGACGGCGGTGATCATCGACGCGATCATCAACCAGAAGGGCGTCAACTCCGGCACGGAGGAAGGGGCCAAGCTTTACTGCATCTACGTGGCGATCGGGCAGAAGCGCTCCACGGTCGCGCAGTTGGTCCGCACGCTGGAAGAGAACGGCGCGATGGAGTACTCCATCGTCGTCGCCGCCACCGCCAGCGACCCGGCGCCGATGCAGTTCCTGGCGCCCTACACCGGCTGCACGATGGGCGAGTACTTCCGCGACAACAAGATGCACGCGATGATCTGCTACGACGACCTATCGAAGCAGGCCGTCGCCTACCGGCAGATGTCGCTGCTGCTGCGCCGCCCGCCGGGCCGTGAGGCGTACCCGGGCGACGTGTTCTATCTGCACAGCCGCCTGCTGGAGCGGGCGGCCAAGATGTCGGCGGCGCACGGGGCCGGCAGCCTGACGGCGCTGCCGATCATCGAGACGCAGGCCGGCGACGTGTCGGCCTACATCCCGACCAACGTCATCTCGATCACCGACGGCCAGATCTTCCTGGAAACCGAGCTGTTCTTCCGCGGCATCCGCCCGGCGGTGAACGTCGGGCTTTCGGTGTCACGCGTCGGCTCCTCGGCGCAGATCAAGGCGATGAAGAAGGTCGCCGGGTCGATCAAGCTGGAGTTGGCGCAGTACCGCGAGATGGCGTCCTTCGCACAGTTCGCGAGCGACCTCGATGCGTCCACGCAGAAGCTGCTGGCGCGCGGCGCGCGGCTGACCGAGCTGCTGAAGCAGCCGCAGTTCAGCCCGATGCCGGTGGAGGAGCAGGTCATCAGCCTGTACTCCGGCACCAAGGGCTACCTGGACGGCATCGACGTGGGCAAGGTCGGCGAGTTCGAGCGGCGCATGATCTCCGAGCTGAAGACTCGGGAGCCGGGGGTGCTGGACAGCATCCGCGATACCCGCGAGATGAAGCCGGACGTGGAAAAGACCCTGGCCTCCTTCATGGACGGCTTCACCAAGAACTTCGCCTGATGGCCAGCCTCAAGGCGCTCCGGGCGCGCATCAACAGCGTCAAGTCCACCCGCAAGATCACGTCCGCCATGAAGATGGTGGCGGCGAGCAAGCTGAAGCGGGCGCAGACGCAGGCGGAGGCCGCGAGACCCTATGCCGAGCGGATGCAGCGCATGTTGGCGGCGCTGGCGGCGAGCGCCGCCGGGTCGCCGAACGCGCCGCGGATGCTGATCGGCACCGGGCGCGACCAGGTGCAGTTGCTCGTCGTGGTGACGGCGGACCGCGGCCTGGCCGGGGCGTTCAACACCAACGTCGGCCGCGCCGCCCGCAACGCCATCCAGCGGCTGGAGGGCGAGGGCAAGACGGTCCGCGTCATCACCGTGGGCCGCAAGGGCCGCGACTACCTGCGGCGGGAGTATGCGGACCGGCTGATTGGCGAGTACAGCTTCGCCGGCAAGAAGCGCGTCGAGTTCTCCGACGTGGACGAGGTGGCGGGGCGCATCACGACGATGCTCGCCGCGGGCGAGTTCGACGTGTGCACGGTGATCTACAACCGCTTTGTGTCGGTGATCAGCCAGGTGCCGACGGAGGCCCGGCTGGTGCCGTTGCCGATGCCGGAGGCTGACGCAGCGGAGAAGCCGGCCGGCCCGCAGGCGCAGTACGAGTTCGAGCCGGACGAGGAGGCGATCCTCGCCGCCTTGCTGCCGCGCAATATGGCCATCCAGTTGTTCCGCGCCTTGATCGAGAGCGCGGCCGGGGAGCAGGGCGCGCGCATGTCCGCCATGGACAACGCGACCCGCAACGCCGGCGACATGATCAACCGCCTGACGCTGAACTACAACCGCACGCGCCAGGCGAACATCACCAGGGAACTGATCGAGATCATCTCGGGCGCGGAAGCGCTTTGAGGTCGAGGGAAGGGACACAATCATGGCCAAGAACAACGTCGGCAGCGTGACGCAGGTGCTGGGCGCCGTCGTGGACGTGCAGTTCGAGGGCGAGCTGCCGTACATCCAGAACGCGCTCCATGCCAAGAACGGCGACGCCACGCTGGTGCTCGAAGTGGCGCTGGAGATGGGCGAGAAGACCGTGCGCTGCATCGCCATGGACAGCACAGACGGCATGGTGCGCGGCAGCGAGGTGGTGGACACCGGCGCGCCGATCAGCGTGCCGGTCGGGCCGGAAACCCTGGGCCGCATCCTCAACGTCATCGGCGAGCCCATCGACGAGCGCGGCCCGGTGAACAGCGCCATGCGCTACCCGATCCACCGCATGGCGCCGTCCTTCGAAGACCAGGCGACCAGTTCGGAAATCCTGGTGACGGGCATCAAGGTCGTGGACCTGCTGGCACCCTACCTGAAGGGCGGCAAGATCGGGCTGTTCGGCGGCGCGGGCGTCGGCAAGACGGTGCTGATCCAGGAGCTGATCAACAACATCGCCAAGGCGCATGGCGGCGTGTCGGTGTTCGCCGGCGTCGGCGAGCGCACCCGCGAAGGCAACGACCTGTATCACGAGATGATCGACGCCGGCGTCATCAATCTCGGCGAGAACACGACCGAAGGCAGCAAGGTGGCTCTCGTTTACGGCCAGATGAACGAGCCGCCGGGCGCCCGTGCCCGCGTGGCGCTGTCCGGCCTGTCGCTTGCGGAATACTTCCGCGACGAGGAAGGGCAGGACGTGCTGTTCTTCGTGGACAACATCTTCCGCTTCACCCAGGCGGGCGCGGAGGTGTCGGCGCTGCTGGGCCGCATCCCCTCGGCGGTGGGCTACCAACCGACGCTCGCCACCGACATGGGCGCACTGCAGGAGCGGATCACCAGCACGAAGAAAGGCTCCATCACCTCCGTGCAGGCGATCTACGTGCCGGCGGACGACTTGACCGATCCGGCGCCGGCCACGAGCTTCGCCCACCTGGACGCGACCACGGTGCTGAACCGCGCCATCTCCGAGAAGGGCATCTACCCGGCGGTGGACCCGCTCGACTCCACCTCGCGCAGCCTCGACCCCCGCATCGTCGGCCAGGAGCATTACGAGGTCGCCCGCGAGGTGCAACGCGTGCTGCAAACCTACAAGAGCCTGCAGGACATTATCGCCATCCTGGGCATGGACGAGCTGAGTGAGGACGACAAGCTGGTCGTCGCCCGCGCCCGGCGGATCGAGCGGTTCCTGTCGCAGCCGTTTCACGTCGCCGAGGTGTTCACCGGCAGCCCCGGCATCTTCGTGCCGATCGCCGACACCGTGCGCAGCTTCAAAGCGATCGTCGATGGCGAGTACGACCATCTGCCGGAGGCCGCATTCTACATGGTTGGCACCATCGAGGACGCGGTGAAGAAGGCCGAGGGCATGAAGGTTTCCGCCTGATGCCGACGCTGCTGGAGATCGTCAGCCCCGACCGGCTGCTGCTGTCGCAGCCGGTGGACATGGCCGTGATCCCGGCGGCCGAGGGAGAGATGGGCGTGCTGCCCGGCCACGCGCCGATGATCGTGCTGCTGCAGGGCGGCACGATCACCCTGCATGAGGGCGGCCGTCCCACCAGCAGCCTGTATGTCAGCGGCGGCTTCGCCGAGGTCACGCCCGAGCGCTGCACCGTGCTGGCCGATGAGGCTATCCCGGTGGCGGAAGTGTCCCGCAACGCCGCCGAGGCGCGGTTGTCGGAGGCCGATGCCGCCTATGCCGCGGCGGACAAGACGGACATCCCTGCATTGGAAGCGGCGATGCAGCGCCAGCAAGCCGCCCGCGCCATGGTGGCCGCCGCCGGGGCGGCCTGACATCTTGCTGGACGTCGCCCGCGCTTCAGGCTGGGCAACCGTGCCAGGGTTCGTCACATTGCTGCAACACCCCGCCCGGCATGACGAAGTGCCGGCAGTCCGGCGCCGGGTCTGCTGTTAACGCCGTCACTCTGCGGGCCTAAGTTGGCGACTGCACTTTGTTGAGACAGCGTGGCGTATGAAGCATTGGCGGATTGAGGACGTTCCCTGGGACCGTTTTGACCCGGCCTTGACCGATCCCGACATCGTCCCGCTCGTCAAGGCCGCCGCGATGGTTGAGCGGAACGGGATGGACTACGCGGTTTACCTCGGCCGCATCTTCCGCGACGACCCGGACTTCCGCGGCGCCGCGGAGAACTGGGCGGTTGAGGAGGTCCAGCACGGCGACGCGCTCGGCAAATGGGCGATGCTGGCCGACCCCGGTTGGGATTTCGAGGCCGCCTTTGCGCGCTACCGTGCCGGCTACAAGCTGCCGCTTGACGCCGACGCGTCGATCCGCGGCTCGCGCACGGGGGAACTGATCGCCCGGTGCATGGTGGAAACCGGGACCAGCAGCTACTACACGGCGCTTGCCGACGCCGCGAAGGAGCCTGTGCTGCAGCAGGTCTGCCGTTTGATCGCCGCCGACGAGTACCGGCACTTCAAGCTGTTCTACGACCATATGCGCCGCTACCTGGTCCGCGAGAACCTCAGCATGTTGACCCGGTTGCGCATCGCCGCCGGCCGGATCACCGAAAGCGAGGACGACGAGCTGGCCTACGCTTTCCATTGCGGGAACGAGCCGGAAAGCCTGGCCTACGCGCATGACCGCTGCATCGCGGCCTACATGGGCCGGGCCATGGGGTTCTACCGCCTGCGCCATGTTGAGCGCAGCATGGGAATGGTCCTGAAATCGGTGGGCCTTCCGCCCCGGGGCAAGCTGTCCGTGTTGGGCACGAAGCTCGCCTGGACGCTGCTGCAACGCCGGCTGCGTAAGTTCACGGCGGGCGCCGCCCCGTTGCCGGCCTGACGAGGCGGCGGGCGTCGCCAAGGTTGGCAGGCGGCGTCCTGATTGCTACACCGTCGCGAGACGCCGGGTTAGCTCAGATGGTAGAGCACCTGATTTGTAATCAGGGGGCCGCGGGTTCGATCCCTGCACCCGGCACCAACCTGACTGACGTTCCAGCCCGGTCAATGCCTTGGCATGTCCATGGGTTGCCCGCTGGTGGCACGGATGACCGCGGCGAGCAGGCGGAGGGCGTCCGGGCCGCCTTCATCGGCCAATGACCCGGTTTCCATCTCGGCCGCGAGGCTTTCGGCCTGCCCGGCGATGGTTTCGGCGGCGCGGCTCAGCGCTTGCTCGGCCAAGGCAAGCTGCAGGTCGTCAGACAGGGCGGTCCATTGGATGCGGCGCTTCGAGGCGGGAACGGTGGACATGGCGTCAATCCCAGGTGGCGGTTGCGGCGCATTCTCCATTATATAAGTTAAAACTATCCTTATAAATCTACACGAGAGATAAAGTAACGGCTAACAGCGGGGCGAACTGCACCGTGATCTCCGCCGGGCCGTCCAGCCAGATCGGCGGGCAAACGCTGCCCAGCATCACGACCTGCCCGGCACGCAGCCCACCGAAGGCCTTGGCCTCCTCTGATGCTGCAAGCCAGGCGAGCGCGGCCATGGGATCTCCCAAAAGGTCGGCGCCGGTGCCTGCGCCGCGCTCATGGCCATCCACCGACACGCTGCCGGCCAGGCTGCGGAGATCGAGATCGCGCCAATCCGCATAGGGCGCGC
This sequence comes from uncultured Acetobacteraceae bacterium, assembly GCA_964247405.1. Lineage (GTDB taxonomy): Bacteria > Pseudomonadota > Alphaproteobacteria > Acetobacterales > Acetobacteraceae > CAHJXG01. The sequence continues at coordinate 8,061 of CAXTUQ010000063.1, read as the reverse complement.
CCAGGGCCGCGCCGGCGTGGAACACCTGGTCGGCAACCAGCGTGGGACTGCCGAGCACGTCGAGCGGGCCGTAGCGGTTCTCGACCACCTCGATGCCGGCCATCAGCTCGCCGACCGCCGCGGCGGTCGGCGAGCTGATGGCCGGCATCGAGGTGGTCGAGAACCGCTACGGCCCGCTCGACGTGCTCGGCAGTCCCACGCTGGTTGCCGACCAGGTGTTCCACGCCGGCGCGGCCCTGGGCGCGCCCTATGCGGATTGGCGCGATCTCGATCTCCGCAGCCTGGCCGGCAGCGTGTCGGTGGATGGCCATGAGCGCGGCGCAGGCACCGGCGCCGACCTTTTGGGAGATCCCATGGCCGCGCTCGCCTGGCTTGCAGCATCAGAGGAGGCCAAGGCCTTCGGTGGGCTGCGTGCCGGGCAGGTCGTGATGCTGGGCAGCGTTTGCCCGCCGATCTGGCTGGACGGCCCGGCGGAGATCACGGTGCAGTTCGCCCCGCTGTTAGCCGTTACTTTATCTCTCGTGTAGATTTATAAGGATAGTTTTAACTTATATAATGGAGAATGCGCCGCAACCGCCACCTGGGATTGACGCCATGTCCACCGTTCCCGCCTCGAAGCGCCGCATCCAATGGACCGCCCTGTCTGACGACCTGCAGCTTGCCTTGGCCGAGCAAGCGCTGAGCCGCGCCGCCGAAACCATCGCCGGGCAGGCCGAAAGCCTCGCGGCCGAGATGGAAACCGGGTCATTGGCCGATGAAGGCGGCCCGGACGCCCTCCGCCTGCTCGCCGCGGTCATCCGTGCCACCAGCGGGCAACCCATGGACATGCCAAGGCATTGACCGGGCTGGAACGTCAGTCAGGTTGGTGCCGGGTGCAGGGATCGAACCCGCGGCCCCCTGATTACAAATCAGGTGCTCTACCATCTGAGCTAACCCGGCGTCTCGCGACGGTGTAGCAATCAGGACGCCGCCTGCCAACCTTGGCGACGCCCGCCGCCTCGTCAGGCCGGCAACGGGGCGGCGCCCGCCGTGAACTTACGCAGCCGGCGTTGCAGCAGCGTCCAGGCGAGCTTCGTGCCCAACACGGACAGCTTGCCCCGGGGCGGAAGGCCCACCGATTTCAGGACCATTCCCATGCTGCGCTCAACATGGCGCAGGCGGTAGAACCCCATGGCCCGGCCCATGTAGGCCGCGATGCAGCGGTCATGCGCGTAGGCCAGGCTTTCCGGCTCGTTCCCGCAATGGAAAGCGTAGGCCAGCTCGTCGTCCTCGCTTTCGGTGATCCGGCCGGCGGCGATGCGCAACCGGGTCAACATGCTGAGGTTCTCGCGGACCAGGTAGCGGCGCATATGGTCGTAGAACAGCTTGAAGTGCCGGTACTCGTCGGCGGCGATCAAACGGCAGACCTGCTGCAGCACAGGCTCCTTCGCGGCGTCGGCAAGCGCCGTGTAGTAGCTGCTGGTCCCGGTTTCCACCATGCACCGGGCGATCAGTTCCCCCGTGCGCGAGCCGCGGATCGACGCGTCGGCGTCAAGCGGCAGCTTGTAGCCGGCACGGTAGCGCGCAAAGGCGGCCTCGAAATCCCAACCGGGGTCGGCCAGCATCGCCCATTTGCCGAGCGCGTCGCCGTGCTGGACCTCCTCAACCGCCCAGTTCTCCGCGGCGCCGCGGAAGTCCGGGTCGTCGCGGAAGATGCGGCCGAGGTAAACCGCGTAGTCCATCCCGTTCCGCTCAACCATCGCGGCGGCCTTGACGAGCGGGACGATGTCGGGATCGGTCAAGGCCGGGTCAAAACGGTCCCAGGGAACGTCCTCAATCCGCCAATGCTTCATACGCCACGCTGTCTCAACAAAGTGCAGTCGCCAACTTAGGCCCGCAGAGTGACGGCGTTAACAGCAGACCCGGCGCCGGACTGCCGGCACTTCGTCATGCCGGGCGGGGTGTTGCAGCAATGTGACGAACCCTGGCACGGTTGCCCAGCCTGAAGCGCGGGCGACGTCCAGCAAGATGTCAGGCCGCCCCGGCGGCGGCCACCATGGCGCGGGCGGCTTGCTGGCGCTGCATCGCCGCTTCCAATGCAGGGATGTCCGTCTTGTCCGCCGCGGCATAGGCGGCATCGGCCTCCGACAACCGCGCCTCGGCGGCGTTGCGGGACACTTCCGCCACCGGGATAGCCTCATCGGCCAGCACGGTGCAGCGCTCGGGCGTGACCTCGGCGAAGCCGCCGCTGACATACAGGCTGCTGGTGGGACGGCCGCCCTCATGCAGGGTGATCGTGCCGCCCTGCAGCAGCACGATCATCGGCGCGTGGCCGGGCAGCACGCCCATCTCTCCCTCGGCCGCCGGGATCACGGCCATGTCCACCGGCTGCGACAGCAGCAGCCGGTCGGGGCTGACGATCTCCAGCAGCGTCGGCATCAGGCGGAAACCTTCATGCCCTCGGCCTTCTTCACCGCGTCCTCGATGGTGCCAACCATGTAGAATGCGGCCTCCGGCAGATGGTCGTACTCGCCATCGACGATCGCTTTGAAGCTGCGCACGGTGTCGGCGATCGGCACGAAGATGCCGGGGCTGCCGGTGAACACCTCGGCGACGTGAAACGGCTGCGACAGGAACCGCTCGATCCGCCGGGCGCGGGCGACGACCAGCTTGTCGTCCTCACTCAGCTCGTCCATGCCCAGGATGGCGATAATGTCCTGCAGGCTCTTGTAGGTTTGCAGCACGCGTTGCACCTCGCGGGCGACCTCGTAATGCTCCTGGCCGACGATGCGGGGGTCGAGGCTGCGCGAGGTGGAGTCGAGCGGGTCCACCGCCGGGTAGATGCCCTTCTCGGAGATGGCGCGGTTCAGCACCGTGGTCGCGTCCAGGTGGGCGAAGCTCGTGGCCGGCGCCGGATCGGTCAAGTCGTCCGCCGGCACGTAGATCGCCTGCACGGAGGTGATGGAGCCTTTCTTCGTGCTGGTGATCCGCTCCTGCAGTGCGCCCATGTCGGTGGCGAGCGTCGGTTGGTAGCCCACCGCCGAGGGGATGCGGCCCAGCAGCGCCGACACCTCCGCGCCCGCCTGGGTGAAGCGGAAGATGTTGTCCACGAAGAACAGCACGTCCTGCCCTTCCTCGTCGCGGAAGTATTCCGCAAGCGACAGGCCGGACAGCGCCACGCGGGCACGGGCGCCCGGCGGCTCGTTCATCTGGCCGTAAACGAGAGCCACCTTGCTGCCTTCGGTCGTGTTCTCGCCGAGATTGATGACGCCGGCGTCGATCATCTCGTGATACAGGTCGTTGCCTTCGCGGGTGCGCTCGCCGACGCCGGCGAACACCGACACGCCGCCATGCGCCTTGGCGATGTTGTTGATCAGCTCCTGGATCAGCACCGTCTTGCCGACGCCCGCGCCGCCGAACAGCCCGATCTTGCCGCCCTTCAGGTAGGGTGCCAGCAGGTCCACGACCTTGATGCCCGTCACCAGGATTTCCGAACTGGTCGCCTGGTCTTCGAAGGACGGCGCCATGCGGTGGATCGGGTAGCGCATGGCGCTGTTCACCGGGCCGCGCTCGTCGATGGGCTCGCCGATGACGTTGAGGATGCGGCCCAGGGTTTCCGGCCCGACCGGCACGCTGATCGGCGCGCCGGTGTCCACCACCTCGCTGCCGCGCACCATGCCGTCTGTGCTGTCCATGGCGATGCAGCGCACGGTCTTCTCGCCCATCTCCAGCGCCACTTCGAGCACCAGCGTGGCGTCGCCGTTCTTGGCATGGAGCGCGTTCTGGATGTACGGCAGCTCGCCCTCGAACTGCACGTCCACGACGGCGCCCAGCACCTGCGTCACGCTGCCGACGTTGTTCTTGGCCATGATTGTGTCCCTTCCCTCGACCTCAAAGCGCTTCCGCGCCCGAGATGATCTCGATCAGTTCCCTGGTGATGTTCGCCTGGCGCGTGCGGTTGTAGTTCAGCGTCAGGCGGTTGATCATGTCGCCGGCGTTGCGGGTCGCGTTGTCCATGGCGGACATGCGCGCGCCCTGCTCCCCGGCCGCGCTCTCGATCAAGGCGCGGAACAACTGGATGGCCATATTGCGCGGCAGCAAGGCGGCGAGGATCGCCTCCTCGTCCGGCTCGAACTCGTACTGCGCCTGCGGGCCGGCCGGCTTCTCCGCTGCGTCAGCCTCCGGCATCGGCAACGGCACCAGCCGGGCCTCCGTCGGCACCTGGCTGATCACCGACACAAAGCGGTTGTAGATCACCGTGCACACGTCGAACTCGCCCGCGGCGAGCATCGTCGTGATGCGCCCCGCCACCTCGTCCACGTCGGAGAACTCGACGCGCTTCTTGCCGGCGAAGCTGTACTCGCCAATCAGCCGGTCCGCATACTCCCGCCGCAGGTAGTCGCGGCCCTTGCGGCCCACGGTGATGACGCGGACCGTCTTGCCCTCGCCCTCCAGCCGCTGGATGGCGTTGCGGGCGGCGCGGCCGACGTTGGTGTTGAACGCCCCGGCCAGGCCGCGGTCCGCCGTCACCACGACGAGCAACTGCACCTGGTCGCGCCCGGTGCCGATCAGCATCCGCGGCGCGTTCGGCGACCCGGCGGCGCTCGCCGCCAGCGCCGCCAACATGCGCTGCATCCGCTCGGCATAGGGTCTCGCGGCCTCCGCCTGCGTCTGCGCCCGCTTCAGCTTGCTCGCCGCCACCATCTTCATGGCGGACGTGATCTTGCGGGTGGACTTGACGCTGTTGATGCGCGCCCGGAGCGCCTTGAGGCTGGCCATCAGGCGAAGTTCTTGGTGAAGCCGTCCATGAAGGAGGCCAGGGTCTTTTCCACGTCCGGCTTCATCTCGCGGGTATCGCGGATGCTGTCCAGCACCCCCGGCTCCCGAGTCTTCAGCTCGGAGATCATGCGCCGCTCGAACTCGCCGACCTTGCCCACGTCGATGCCGTCCAGGTAGCCCTTGGTGCCGGAGTACAGGCTGATGACCTGCTCCTCCACCGGCATCGGGCTGAACTGCGGCTGCTTCAGCAGCTCGGTCAGCCGCGCGCCGCGCGCCAGCAGCTTCTGCGTGGACGCATCGAGGTCGCTCGCGAACTGTGCGAAGGACGCCATCTCGCGGTACTGCGCCAACTCCAGCTTGATCGACCCGGCGACCTTCTTCATCGCCTTGATCTGCGCCGAGGAGCCGACGCGTGACACCGAAAGCCCGACGTTCACCGCCGGGCGGATGCCGCGGAAGAACAGCTCGGTTTCCAGGAAGATCTGGCCGTCGGTGATCGAGATGACGTTGGTCGGGATGTAGGCCGACACGTCGCCGGCCTGCGTCTCGATGATCGGCAGCGCCGTCAGGCTGCCGGCCCCGTGCGCCGCCGACATCTTGGCCGCCCGCTCCAGCAGGCGGCTGTGCAGATAGAACACGTCGCCCGGGTACGCCTCACGGCCCGGCGGGCGGCGCAGCAGCAGCGACATCTGCCGGTAGGCGACGGCCTGCTTCGATAGGTCGTCGTAGCAGATCATCGCGTGCATCTTGTTGTCGCGGAAGTACTCGCCCATCGTGCAGCCGGTGTAGGGCGCCAGGAACTGCATCGGCGCCGGGTCGCTGGCGGTGGCGGCGACGACGATGGAGTACTCCATCGCGCCGTTCTCTTCCAGCGTGCGGACCAACTGCGCGACCGTGGAGCGCTTCTGCCCGATCGCCACGTAGATGCAGTAAAGCTTGGCCCCTTCCTCCGTGCCGGAGTTGACGCCCTTCTGGTTGATGATCGCGTCGATGATCACCGCCGTCTTGCCGGTCTGCCGGTCGCCGATCACCAACTCGCGCTGGCCGCGGCCCACCGGGATCAGCGCATCGATGGCCTTAAGGCCGGTCTGCATCGGCTCGTGCACCGACTGGCGCGGGATGATGCCGGGCGCCTTCACCTCGACCCGGCTCTGCGTCACGTCCGCGAGCGGCCCCTTGCCGTCAATGGGCTGGCCCAGCCCGTCCACCACGCGCCCCAGCAGGCCGCGGCCGACCGGCACGGACACGATGTCGCCCGTGCGGGTCACGGTGTCGCCCTCGCGGATGCGGCTGTCGTCGCCGAAGATCACGACGCCGACATTGTCGGTCTCAAGGTTCAGCGCCATGCCCTTGATCCCCGCGGACGGGAACTCGACAAGCTCGCCGGCCTGGACGTTCTGCAGGCCGAACACGCGGGCGATGCCGTCGCCGACGGACAGCACCTGCCCGGTTTCGGCCACGTTCTGCTCGGTGTCGAACGCGGCGATCTGCTTCTTGAGGATCTCCGAGATCTCGGCGGGGCGGATTTCCATCTTAGGCGGCACCCTTCATGGCATACTGCAATCGTTGCAGCCGGGATTTTAAACTGGTGTCGTACAAACGCGCGCCGATGCGGACCACTAGGCCCCCCAGCAGGCTGGGATCGACGCTGTCCTCGATGTTCACGGTGCCGTAGCCGGCCTCGATCATGCGGGCGCGCAACTGCTCGCGCTGCACGTCCGACAACGGATGCGCGCTCACCACCTTGGCCACCACCACGCCGCGCTTGCTGGCGACCAGGGCGGCGAAGCTCGCCACGATCTCGCGCAACGCGCCCAGCCGGCGGTTGTTGGCCACCACGCCGACGAAGTGCTGGACCAGTTCGCTGAAACCCTGTTCCTGCATTACCGCGACCGCCGCCGTTCGGGCCTGGGTCACGTCGATCAACGGGCTGTCCAGCAGGCGGCGGAACTCGGGGCTTTGGTCGATCAGGCGGCCCAGCGCCTGCATCTCGTCCACCGTCGCATCGAGCGCACGGGTCTCGTCGGCCTGCGCATACAACGCCGCCGCGTAACGGCCGGCAAGGGTGCCGCCGGAGGAGTTCGAGCCAGAAGCCACGCGCCCACTTTCAATAAGATCGCCCGCTCGCATCGCGGGCGAAGGCCTCTACCATGGGGTTCTTTGTGCTGCAACGGGCGCGGCGGCACCGTCGTGTCTCAGATTGCGCAGTTATGTGCCCTGCCGCGCGGCCGCCTCATCCATTGCCGACAGGATCGCGTCGAACCGCTCCCTCAACTCGGCCCGCCATTCCGCACCGGCATGGGTGAACACATAGAGTTCGTCCTCGCGGATCGCGTTCAGCACTTGGGCCGCGACGTCGGATGGATCGAGCCCCGAGCGCCCGTGTTCGACAAGCTGCGCCAGCAGCCTGCCGGCCGGGCTTGCGGGATCCGGCGTCAGGGACGGGCCATAACGCTCCGGTCGGTTGCGCCCGCTCTCCCAGATTCGCGTTCGCACAAACCCGGGGCACAGCACGGTCACGCCAATGCCCAGCGGGGCGGCCATCTTCCAATCCTTCCGACATGTTGACCACCGCAAACTTGCTGGCCGCGTAAGGGCTGAACCCAAGCCCGCTGTTCATCCCGGCCATAGACGCCGTGTTGACAATGTGGCCGCCCTCGCCGTGAGCGCGGATATGCGGCAGGAAGGTTCGAATACCGTGCAAAACGCCCATTAGGTTGACGTCGAGCACCCACCGCCAGGTCTCGAGCGAAATGGCGTCGATGCCGCCGCCACCGCCAACACCAGCGTTGTTGCAGACCACGTGGACGTTCCCGAACGCCTCGTAAGACGCCATGGCCGCGTGCTCGACGCTCGCGGGATCGGCAACGTCGCAGGCGACGCCGCACGCACCCGGTCCAAGGCCTTGCAAGCTTTCGGCGGCTACGGCCACCGCCTCGGTTTCGATGTCGGCAAGCATCACGTTCATGCCCGCTTCCGCGAAGGCCCGGCCGAGCGCGAACCCGATGCCGCTCGCCCCGCCCGTTACAAACGCCGTCTTTCCGACAAGGTCCCGCATGATACCCACTTTATCATGGACGCGCCCGACGCTTCAAAGGAACGAAACCGGGTCCACGTCCACGTCCACCCGCGCCGAGCCAGGCACGCGCACCTGGTCCAGCCAGTCCCGCAGTAGCGGCTGCACGGCGATGTCGCGCCGGGTCTTGAGCAGCAGCCGGCGCCGGTGCCGCCCGCGCAGGATCGCCAGCGGCGCCGGGGCGGGACCCAGCACCAGCACGCCCTCCGCCCGGGGTGCTGACTGGC
>CAXTUQ010000062.1:0-15997 GCA_964247405.1 uncultured Acetobacteraceae bacterium | reverse complement strand
GGTCGGCCGTGTCCGACTGCAGGAACTCGGCAGCCCGGCGGCGCACCGTGGCGCGATCCACGCGCGCGGCCAGGTCCTCCCGGTCCAGCGCGAACTTGCGCTGCGTGGCCCGCCAGTGCAGCAGCGTGATGGCATCCCGCCGCCGCAGCTCCAGGCAGGTGCGGACCGCCAGGAGCACGGCCTCGCTCGCCGGGTCGAGCATCCGGAGCTTGGACGCCGGGTGCCGCACGGCCCGCGCCAGGACCGCCGCCTCCCAGGGCAGGCGGTGGTTCCGCAGCAGCCGCTCGCCGGTGATCAGGCGCGTGTGCAGGTGGACATGCAGGATGCGGCCGCTCGGCGCGTCGAAGCCAAGGAAGCTCAGGATGGCCGGATGGTCCCGGCTGGCGACGGAGGGGAACAGCTTGAAGCCGCACTCCAGCAGGGCTTGCCCGGCCCGGTGCTGGCCGTGCTTTGCAACCAGCAGGTCCAGATCGGCCTCGCCCGCCAGGACCGCCGGCAACCGCCTCCGGCTTTTCCAGTAGCAATACGCGACATCGTGGCGGCAGAAGGCGGACAGCAGCGCCTGCACAAGCGCCAAGGGCGCGCGGTCGGCGTCGGGCGCGGCGGGCAGGCTGGACACGGCACCCCCAAGGGGCAGCGGTCCATCCGGCGTCACGGCCATGTCGAAGCGTTCTTCGTCCATTGCGCTAATTCTCGATGTAATATTGCTTGTAACGGACGAACGATTCCGCAACATCGCCGTAGCGGCTGCGGGCGTGCTTCTTCAGATCGACCTGCGTCATGACGGCGCCGGCCAGGTTGTCGTGGCCCCGGCCAGGGTCATTGATGCTGCGAAGCAGGCCCAGCGCGTTCTGCGCGACATGGCGCGACGTGCTGCCCCACTTCACGACGAACAGCACCTTGTCCACCATGGCCGCAAGCAGCCGCGCCTCGGTGATCGCCAGGAGCGGCGGGCTATCGACGATCACGCAGTCATACTCCTCGCGCAGCCGGGCGAGCAGGCGCGACATCTGCTGGCTGGCGAACAGCGCGAACGGGTCCGCCGGCCGGCGGCACACCGGGAGGTAGTCGAGCCGAAGCTCCGGCAAATGCTGGATGACCTCACGGGACGGGCGGTCGTGGTCGAGCAGGTCCATCACCCCGTACTGGGTCGTGCCGCCGAGTTCGCGCAGAATCGTCGAATGCCGGAAATCGAGGTCGATCAGCAGCACGCGCCGCCCAAGGCTCGCCATGTAGGCGGCGAGGCTCACGGCCAGCGTGGTCTTGCCCTCGCCCGGCACGCTGGAGCTGATCAGCACGACCTTGGGCGCGCGCTGCGGGGCGGTGAGCTGCAGCGTCGCGACGATGGACCGGAACGCCTCCGCATAGGCGGCCAGCGGCTTCGCCAGCAGGTGCTGGTGCGGCCGGGCCTGCTTGATCCGGCGGAGCTGCGGCACCATGGCGATGCACGGCAGGCCAAGCGTTTCCTTGACATCGCGCTGGCTGCGCAGCCGGCGGTCGAGCCGCTCGAACAGCACCGCCAACATGCCGCCACCGGTCATCGACGCGATCATCGCGGGAAACAGGAACAGGAGCGGATTGGGCGAGCTTGGCCGCTCCGGAGGTGCTGCGTAGGACAGGATGCGCGCGTCCGGCCGCAGGATGTCCTGCTGCCCCCGCAGCACCTCGCGGCGTTGCACGAGGCTGCCGAACAACTGCAGCTTGGTGGTCACATCGTGCTCGAGGTCGCGCAGCCGCATGTCGGCCTTTGCCTCGTTGATGAGGGAAAGCTGCGAGCGGAGCGCGCTCACCGGCAGCCCGGCGATGGCCGCCTCGTTCTCAAGGTTGCTCACCGCGCGGTCGGCTTCCTGGCTGAGCTTGCCCTGCACGTATTGCAGCCGGTTGCGCACCTGCTGCAGCTTCGGGTTCGATCCGCCGACGGTGGCTGCCAGCTCGGCCTGCGACTGCTGCAGCATCACCTCCTGGCGATGCAGCTCGGCCAAGGCGGGGGAGTTGAGCGTTTCCAGGAACCGGTCCGTTCCGGGCGCCTGCTGGCGCAGGCCGCGGATAAAGGAGAGCCGCGCCTGCCGCGCCGCGAAATCGGCCTCCGCCACGGCGAGCTGGCGGCTCAGGTCGGCCACCTGCAGGTCGTTGGCGATGGACAGGTTGACCGCGGCGAAGCCGTGTGCGGCCTGGTACTCGCCCACCGCCGTCTCGGCCCGCTCGACCTCCGTCATGAGCACCGGGATGCGTTCGCCGAGCCACGCGAGTTCGCGCCGGGTCGCCGCCCGCCTTTGCTCGGTCTGGTCCTCGATGTAGCGCTGGGCGACCTGGTTCGCCACGGCCGCCGCGGTCGCCGGGTCCCGCGACGTGTAGGAGGCCGCGATGACGTGCGACCCGGCTTCTTGATACACCCTCAACCGGCGCTCGAATTCCTCCTGGCTTGGAATGCCAGACTCCACCGATGCGGCCGGCGCGGCGGCTATGCCGTCCGGCCGCCACGATGCAGGCAGCCACGCCGACAAGCGGCGCCGTGCCGCGCCGACCGTCTCTGCCCAGCCGGCGTCGGCGGCAAGCCCGCGGACGGTTCGCGCCTCCTCCGCCGCGCGGAACGCCGGGTCGTCCCGGAGGCTGTCGCGCACGCGGTCGATGTGGTCGTGCGACAGCAGGGTCGTCACCTGCGTCGGGATCAGCACGTCCTCCGCGGCCGCGCTGGGGACGGGCGCCGGTTCGCCCACGCGGCTCACCTGCTGCGGCTCCAGGATGATCTGCGCCTTTGCGGTGTAGCTGGGCGGGATCAGCAGCGCGCCGGCGCCGGCCAGCGCCATGCCGGACGCGGTCACGGCCGCGATGAACCGCCTCCAGCGGCGCAAAAGGTCCGCGAGTTCCTGGAAATGCGGGTCGGACGTCATGCTGGATCAACCTCCTCGAAGCGCCCGGCCCGAGTGTCCGCGCCATGCCGGGCCGCAACGGGCGCCGGGCTGGCGGAGCGCTCCGCGTCCATCCAGGCTTCCACCATCAGGATCGCCCAGAGTTCGCCGGCGTGGTCGCGCCGCCCCGCACGGTGCTCGCGCCAGCGCGCCTGGACGTGCGCCGGGTCCATCAGCCCTTCCCGCCGCAGCCGGTCCGGGGCGAGCAGATCCCCCGCCCATTCGCGCAGCGGCCCCTTGAGCCAAGCGCCGACCGGGACGTTGAACCCGTGCTTCGGCCGTTCGAACAGGACCGGGGGCACGTAGCGGCCGAGCACCCGGCGCAGCAGCCACTTGCCGGTCCCGCCGCGGAGCTTCATCGCGGTCGGCACGCGCCAGGCGAACTCGATGACGCGGTGGTCGAGCAGCGGGCAGCGGGTTTCCAGGCTGACGGCCATGCTGGCCCGGTCGAGCTTGACCAGGATGTCGCCCGGCAGATACCCGGCCATGTCGCGATACATGAGGCGTGCCGCGACATCAGGCAGCGGCGGAACCGCATCCGCGCCGGCGGCCGTCCGATCAAGCGCCGCCGGCGCCTGGCAGACGGCGGTGAGCCGGGAATACAGCTCCCGCTCATCGGCGGCGCCGAGCACGCAGCCGAGCTTCTGCAGGCTCGCCCCGCTCAAGATGCCCGGCGGAGACAGCCCGACGCCGTGGAACAGCCCGTCCCACGCCTCCGGGCGCAGCCGCCGCAGCGCCGCGCCGGCTGCCTCGCGCAAGAGCAACGGAATGCCGAACAGCGGCGCCGCGCGCGCCGACAGGGCGTGCCGGGAATAGCCGCCGAACCCCTCGTCGCCGCCGTCGCCCGTCAGCGCCACGGTCACGTGCTGCCGCGCGAGCCGGGACACCAGCAGGGTCGGGATTTGCGACTCGTCGGCGAACGGCTCGTCCCAGATCCGCGGCAGGTCGGGGATGACGGCGCGGGCGTCGGCGGCGGAAAGGCGGAACTCGGTATGCTCGGTCCCGAGGTGCCGCGCGACCGCGGCGGCGTGGGCGGCCTCGTCATACGCCGCGTCGTCGAAGCCGATCGTGAAGGTGCGCGTCGGCCGGGCCGATTGCGCCTGCATCAGCGCGGCGACGAGCGCGCTGTCGATGCCGCCCGACAGGAACGCGCCGAGCGGCACGTCGGCGGCCATCCGCTCGCGCACCGCGGTCCGCAGCAGCCAGTCAAGCTCGGCTTCAAGCTCAGGCGCCGCCAGGTCGAAGGGTGCTTGCTGACCGGCTCCTGCCACCTCGGCGAGCGACCACCACGGGCGGATGCGGCGTTGCAGCTCCTCCACGCCTGCCCCGGCGAGGTCGCCGGCGCCGACCGAGAGCATCGTGCCGGGCGGCAGCTTGAACACGCCTTTCCAGATGCATTGGTCGTCGGGGACCCAGCCCTGGCGCAGCACGGCAGCCACTGCGCGCGCATCGACCTCGGGGTTGAAGCCGGGCACGGCGCGGAACGCCTTGAGCTCCGACGCGAACAGCAGCGCCCCGTCGGCCAGCGCCACGTAAAGCGGCTTCTTGCCCATGCGGTCCCGGACCAGGTGCAGGACGCGGTGCGTGCGGTCCCAAAGGCCCAGGGCGAACATGCCGGCCATCCGCTGGAGCGACGCCGCGACGCCGGACGCCTCGAACGAGGCGAGCATGACCTCGGTGTCGCCATGGCCGCGAAACCGGCAGCCCAACGCCTGGAGGTCGGACCGCAGTTCGGCGAAGTTGTAGATCTCGCCGTTATAGGTCACGACCAGGTGCTCGCCCGGCGAATGCATCGGCTGGCGGCCGGCGGCGGACAGGTCCACGACGGCCAGCCGGCGATGGCCGAGGGCGACGCCGGCATCGCCGTCCGTCCAGATGCCGCCGCCATCGGGTCCGCGGTGGCGCAAGGCGTCCGTCATCGCGCCGATGGACCCGAGCCGGCGCCGGTCGGCCGCTTGGGGAAGCAGGATGCCCGCAATGCCGCACATGCCGTCAGCCCCCTGCCCTGGATGCGGGACACCGGGCGACCTCGGCTTCCCCATGCGACGGCTGCGCCACCTCGAACGCCTCACACGGCGCGCATCCGGGGCCGGGGCGCAGCAGCGCCCGGTAAAGGCCGGCGTACCGGGCGGCGGTCAGCTCAAGCCCGAACTCCCGCCGCACCAGCGCAGCCGCACGCCCGCCCATCGCCCGCGCGTCCGGCCGGTCGCCCAACATCGCGAGGATGCGATCGGCCAGGGCACCCGGCGAGCGCGGCGGGACCAAGAAGCCGCTTTCCCCGTCGCGGATCACGTCGGTGCAGCCGGGCATCCGCGTCGCAACGAGGGGCAGGCCGGCCAGCGCCGCCTCCAGCAAGGCCCGCGGAACGCCCTCCCGGTATTCGGTCGGGAACGCGAACACGTCGGCCATGGCGAGCAGCGAGGGCACGTCGGCCCGCTTGCCCGTCGCGACCACATACGGGCGATGGGCGGCGATCTCGGCGTCCGTCACCGCGAACGGCCCCTCGCCCTCGCGCGGCCCGACCAGCACGAAGCGAACGCCGGGCCGGACGGCGTGGACCCGCGCCGCGGCGTCAAGCAGCGTCGGGATGCCCTTCTGCCGGGTCAGGCGGGTCACGGTGACGACAACCTCGGCGGCCCCGAGGCCAAGCTCCTGCCGAAGCCGGGCCGGGGACGGCCCGGCGGCGACGCGCCCATCGAAGCCCTCGATGTCAACGCCGGAACCGGGGATTAGGTGGCTCGGCCGGCCGCCGTCCATGCGGTGCCGCTTGAAATACGCCTGGTCTTCCCGGTTCTGGAACACCGTCGCCGCCGCGGACCGGGCCGCGAACCGGTGCAGCGCGCGGAACACGGGACGCAAGGCCAGCGCGGGGGGCGAGGCGGACGAGTACAGCCATCCCAGCCCATTGATCGTGCGGACGACCGGCAGGTTGGGAAGGCAGCGGGCCGCGAAGGGGACCAGCAGGTTCGGCTTCGTGTCGAAGCATTGCACCAGGCCGGGCCGCATGTCCGCGAACAAGCGTGCCAGCGCCGCGACCGCCGCCCGGTCGGCCCACGGACTCCAACGGTCGAAATGGAACGGAGCAAAGTCGAGGCCGGCGCGGGCGAATGGCGCGGCCTCCCCGGTGCCGGCCGCCGCCACCCTGAACCCTTGCGCGCGCAGGGCCAGCAGGAACGGAATGCGGAAGGCATGATCCTCGCCGCCGACCAACAGCAGGTCCGGCGCCGATGGCGCGTGGAACCGAAGGCCGGGCAAGCCCGCATGCGCCGGCCAGATCGGGGCTGCGGCACGCGGAGCGACGCCGGCGCCCGGGCCGAACTTATGCTGATCACCTGATCCGTCGCGTGATCTCATTACTTGAACTTCTCGGTTTTGCCGCAGTACTGGGAGGTTTACGCAGGCGTCGCCCAACGCGGCGGCACTAAAAGCCTTTATCGTTCCGTTGACCATTTGGCCAAACGGACGATACGGACGCACCCTATTGATCATTGTGATTAGACCGGCGTTGACCCGGCCAAACAGCAGGGAAAGAACGGTGGCGGTTCCGGCACGGTACGTCGGAATGCATCCACAGATACGATAAAGGCGTTGCACAAAAGCCACGCTATTGCGGCGCCGGTCGCATCCGCGGCGCCCATCCGGCCGTTCCAGGCCCGTTTCAGTCTCCCGTCCTAGATCGTTTTGCCAGTTTGTTTCGCGTGCGGGGTTTGTGCATGGTCGGAATGCAGGACGCCCGTGACGCACGCACAGCAACGGTCGTTGCGAGCTATACAAAAACATTTTTCAGGCGCCAAGCGCCGGGGAGGTTTCGATGCAGGCCGTCATCCAAGCAGGTGGCAAGGGCACACGACTCAGGCCGTACACGACGATCTTGCCGAAACCCCTGATGCCCGTCGGCTCCAAGCCAGTGCTGGAACTGCTGCTGAAATGGCTGCGGCGGAACGACGTGCACGAGGTTTATGTCACGACCGGCTATCTCGGCCATCTCATCCGCAGCGTTTGCGGCACCGGGCAGCAGTGGGGCCTGCGCATCATCTACACGGACGAGCCGGAGCCGCTCGGCACCGTGGGCGCCTTGGGCCTCATCCGGGAGCGTCTCCATGACACGTTCCTGGTCCTCAATGGCGACGTGCTGACGGACCTCAACCTCAGCGCCTTCTTGGACCACCACCGGGCGCTTGGCGGGGCCTTGACGATCGCCACGACGCAGCGGGCCACCCAGATGGATTTCGGCGTGATCGAGACCTCCGACAGCCGGGTCGTCCGGTTCCGCGAGAAGCCGAGCCTGAGCCAGATCGTCAGCATGGGCATCTACTGCATGGAACCCGGCGTGCTCGCCCACATCCCCGACGGCGTGCCGTTCGGCTTCGATGACCTGATGGTCTGCATGATGTGCAAGCGGCTGCCGGTCCATACGTTCCTGCACCAGGGCTGCTGGCTGGACATCGGCCGCGTCGAGGATTTCCGGAAAGCGCAGGAGCTTGGCTGGGACGAGGGAGTGCCGTCCTACGAGACGGGGCTTCTGGTGCCGGAGGCTGCGGAATGACCCAAGCTGCCGCGGGCTTTCATCCCAACACGCATCAACAGGACCTCGCGCCGATGTTCGGACAAAACTCGATGCTGCTGGTCGCAGAACCCAGCCTCGGCCAGGACGAAAAAGCGGCCCTGGCCGACGTCATCGACAGCGGCTGGATCACGATGGGCAGCCGGGTCCAAGCCTTTGAACAGGCATTCGCCGCACTGCATCAGGTGTCCGACGCGGTCGCGGTGAGTTCCTGCACCGGGGGACTGCATCTCGTGATGCAGGCCTTGGGCATCGGCCCGGGGGACGAGGTCCTGGTGCCCGCGCTGACCTTCGTCGCGACGTCAAACAGCGTGCTGTATGCCGGGGCCACGCCCGTCTTCGTCGACATCGAATCGCTCGACGTGCCGATCATGTCGTGCGCGGACGCCGCCGCACGGTGCACGCCCAACACCAAGGCCGTCATCGTCGTGCACTATGCGGGCTACCTGGCGGACCGCGAGGAATGGCGCAGCTTCGCCGACCAGCGCGGGCTGTTCCTGATCGAGGACTCGGCGCACGCCGTCGGCGCGGGCCGCATGAGCATCTTCGGCGACGCCGCGGTCTTCAGCTTTTTCGGCAACAAGAACATGACCACCGCCGAGGGCGGAATGGTAGTGGCGCTCGACGGGGGCGTGCTGGACCGGATCAGGCAAGCGCGCTGCCACGGCATGACGAGCAGCACGATGCAGCGCTTGAACGGGCGCATGGTCACGTACGACGTGACCATGCTGGGCTACAACTACCGGATGGACGAACTGCGGGCGGCGGTCGGCCTGACGCAGTTGCGGAAGCTGTGCGCCTGGAATGAGAAGCGGCGGGAGCTGACCGAAACCTACCGGGTTCTGCTGGCCGAGCACTGCCCGGACGTGACGGTGCCGTTCTCGCAGCCGCGGCCATCGACGCACCACATCCTGCCCGTCGTCCTGCCCCGGGACGTGGACCGGCAGGTCGTCGTGGACAGGCTCCGGGACGATGCCATCCAGACCACGAACCATTACCCGCCGGTCCACTGGTTCTCGTTGTATCGCGACAGGTTCCCGTTCGTGCGCCTGCCGCTGACCGAGGAGTTCGCGCTTCGCGAGCTGACGCTTCCGCTGCATCCGAATCTTGAGACCGGGCAGGTGGAGCGCGTCGCCCGGAGCCTCGCAAAAGCCTTGGCGCAATCATAACAGGGACAGCATCATGTCGGCTCACGCCCAAACGCCCCCTGTCGGCCCCGCGCCAGCTCAGCCCGGCATCGACATGCGACGCGGCTTTGATGGCCTCGTGGCGCTCGTCGCCCTCATCTGCCTCGCCCCTTTGCTTGCGGCCATCGCCGCCGCCATTTGGATCGAGAGCGGCGGGCCGGTTTTCTTCTCGCAGATCCGGCTGGGACAAGGCGCGCGGCAATTCCCGCTGCACAAGTTCCGAAAGTTCAGCGACCGGGCGCGGCACGGCCGAACGCAGCAGCACGGCTTGTCCGTAACATTGCGGAACGACCCGCGCATGACCCGCGTGGGCCGCTTGCTGGAACGGACGAAGCTCGACGAGCTGCCCCAGCTTTGGAACATCGTCGTCGGCGAGATGGCGCTTGTCGGCCCCCGGCCGGAGTCACTGGCCTTCGCCAACTGTTTCAGCGGCGCTTGCATGGACGTCTTGGACCATCGCCCTGGGATCTTCGGGCCATGCCAAGCCGTGTTCCGCAACGAGAGCCTGTTGTACGAGGCGGTTTCCGACCCTGAAGACTTCTATCGCAATGTGTTGTTTCCGCTGAAGGCGCAGATCGACTTAGCCTATTTCTCAAATCGCAGCATGCTCTCCGATATGGCTTGGGTGATCCGCAGCGTCACGGCAATATTCGGCTGGTCGCCTTTGCCAAACTTCGAAGCCTCACCCTTGGACGATCTGAGGGTTTGGGTGCAGCAGTTTACGCGAGTGTCCATCTGACGCCAACCATTCAGGGAAACCCTGCGGGGCGGCGAGCATGGATCGCGCGGCATCCGGCAGGTCGTCGAACAGGAGCATGCCTTGGATTACCGTGATCTCAACGTCCTCGTCACCGGCGCCGACGGTTTCATCGGGTCGCACCTGACGGAGCGGCTCGCCCGGGACGGCGCCCGGGTGACTGCGCTTGCCTGCTACAACTCGTTCGACACCCATGGCTGGCTGGATGACCTCCCCGGCGCTATACGCCGGGAGCTGCTGCTGGTGCGAGGCGACGTGCGCGATCCCGGGTTCGTGCGGAGGATCATGGCAAAACAGGACATCGTGTTCCACCTGGCGGCGCTTGTCGCGATCCCGCACTCCTATTTCGCTGCGCAGTCCTACGTCGAGACGAACGTGAGCGGCACGCTCAACGTGCTCGAAGCCGCCCGGGATTGCGGCGTCCGGCGCATCGTCCATACGTCCACCAGCGAGGTCTATGGCTCCGCCCTCACGATGCCGATCACGGAAGGCCATCCTTTGCAGGGGCAGTCGCCCTACTCGGCGTCCAAGATCGGCGCCGACATGATGGCCGAAGCCTTTGCCCGGTCGTTCGAACTTCCCGTGGCCATCCTGCGGCCGTTCAACACGTTCGGACCCCGCCAGAGCGAGCGTGCCGTGATCCCGACGCTGCTTCGCCAGCTGCTTGATCCCGCCTGCGAAGTGCTTGAAATCGGCGATGTCTCGACCGTTCGCGATTTCACCTTTGTCGATGACACGGTTGCGGCCTTCCTGGCGCTTGGCGCCGCGACGGCGATTGCGTTCGGGCAAGCGTTCAATGCTGGCAGCGGCAAGGCTGTGTCGGTCAGCGACTTGATCGAACTCGCGGCGGAACTCACCGGCTGCGGCAAGCCGGTCGTCCAGGCGCCGGGCCGGATGCGCCCCGGCAAGTCGGAAGTCCGCGCCCTCCTGGCCGACAGCTCCCGGTTTGCCGCGGAAACCGGGTGGCGACCCGGCACAAGCCTGCGGGACGGGCTGATGCGGACCGCCGCCTGGTGGCGCAACCGGCTCGATCGCGGCATGGTCCGCAAGGCCAGCGACTTCATGGCGTGATGCACGCGATCCGCTGGATCGGGCAGTTCGCTCCTTCGGTTGCTTCAGGATGTTGGAGGTTTCGTGGCGACGATCGTGACCGGGGCGGCGGGGTTCATCGGCTATCACGTTTGCCGGGCGCTGCTGGCCCGGGGCGAGGCGGTCGTGGGCCTCGACAGCCTCACGGACTACTATGACGTGCGGCTGAAACAAGCCCGGCTGGCGCAACTGGCGCCCGAGCACGGCTTCCGCTTCGAGCGCATCGACATCGCCGACCAGGCCGCCATGCTGGCGCTGTTCGACCGGGAGCGGCGGGCCACCCGGGTGGTGCACCTGGCCGCCCAGGCCGGGGTCCGCCATTCCCTGGTTGACCCCTACGCCTACGTCGCGTCCAACGTCATGGGCCACGTTGTCGTGCTGGAGGCGGCGCGGCGGCTCCCCCGGCTTGAGCACCTGGTGTATGCCAGTTCCTCCTCCGTATATGGCGGCAACGCCAAGCTGCCGTTCGCCGAAAGCGACCCGGTCGATGCGCCCGTGTCGCTTTACGCGGCGACCAAGCGGTCCGACGAGCTGATCAGCCACGCCTACGGGCACCTTTACGGCCTGCCGCAGACCGGGCTGCGGTTCTTCACGGTGTATGGGCCGTGGGGCCGCCCTGACATGGCCTACTTCAAGTTCGCCGAGGCGATCAGCCGGGGGGAGCCGATCACGGTCTATGACCACGGGGCGCTGCGGCGGGACTTCACCTTTATCGACGACATCGTGGCCGGCACGGTGGCGTGCCTTGACCGCGTGCCGGCGGCGGGCGACGCGCCGCGGCTGTTCAACATCGGCAACAACCGCGGGGAGCCGGTGTCGGAACTGGTGCGGCTGCTGGAGCACAGCCTGGGCCGCCCGGCAATCCTGCGGTCGGAACCCCGCCCGGCCGTGGATGTCACTGAAACCTGCGCCGACCTTTCGGCCATCGAGCGGCATGTCGGCTACCGGCCAACAACGCCGCTGGCACTGGGCGTGCCGCGCTTCGTGGACTGGTTCGTGACGTTTCGTTTAAGGTGAATGGCGTCGCCACGGAGAGAACCTCGCCGGACATGCCGAGCTTTCGGGGTGCGTGATGTCGAGGGTGCGGCGTGAAGCGGGTCGTCACGCTCGAACAACGCTTCCGCTGGGTCGAGTATGACGTGGACGTCCAGCAGCCGAGCACCAAGCCGGGCAGCAAGGATTGCGCCTGTCGTACGCTTGCCGCTTCCGGGCCAGCCGTCGAGGTGGACGACGCAGTTCATGCGGCCTGGGCCGCGGCTTCGTCCGACATCAGCGTTGGCACAACGCCGGAAGTTGGCACGATCACTGAAGTCGAGCATCGAGCTGGTCCTCTTGCCCCCAAAGAGGACATGCTCACGCTTGGGAGACTTCATCGAGGTGGCTGAGCAGCGCGTCCGCAAACGGCGGCAGGCTCTTGTAGGCGGCCATGGCTGGCGGCAGGGCGCGAAGCGCCACGGCCAGGCGGGCTGCGGCGCCGGGCTGTGCCAGCACCCGGGCGAGCGGATAGCTGTGCACGCGGATAGTGAACAGCACGAAGCCGCTGCTTGGCAGCCGACTCAACGTTTGGCGCTCCATCCGCAGGAACAAGCGCGACGCCGCGTTGGCGGCGGTGATGGCGGGATCGGGCTGGGTGCGATGCTTGCCTTCGAGCTGGAACAGCGCCGGATCGTCCGTGACCGACCAGTTCAGCCGCTCGGCGAGCTTCCCGGGCTTGAGGTGGCGCATGAAACGGTCCACCGGCGCGGCAAGCCGGTCGGCGTAGAGCGGTACCGGCTGGTGGATCGCCGCAAGCGGGCGGCCCATCTTCTCATGCAGCCGCCAACGGCTCGGCGCGCACAGCACCGCTGCCTGCAGCACCGGCCCGGCGCCGGTCGGCTCGATCAGGCAGAGGTCCTCCTGCACCATGCGGCCGGCCAACTCCAGCGGGTCGCAGGGCGGGCGGGCCAGGTCCCACTCCTCCCCAGTCAGGCGGTTGCACAGCCGGTCGCCGTGCCGTGCGAACCATGCGGGGAAGCGGGCCGGCAGCACGGCCGCGATACGGTCCAGGGCCTCACGCCTTGCTTGTTCCGAGACGGCGTGGGCTGCGAACACCTCATCATGCCGTTTGTCCAGCAATGCGCGGCGTTCCGCCATCTCGGCGGGATACGTTTCGTCGATCTCGATCAGCTCATTCGGATGGCGGGCGACCAGGCCCATGAGCATGCGGTGCGGGCCGGCCTCGAAAGGCAGACAGAGCGCTTCGGGTGGCAGAGGCCTATGCTGCGCCCCGGTTTCCATCGCGTCTCGCTGCGCCATGTGTGTCCTGCCGGTTGCCCTTCTGGCTCATTTCATCTCAATCTCAATGAAGACGAACTCACCGTCGTTGTCATTGATGACGTCGTGCTCGACCCCGGCAGCGCGCGTATAGCTGGCCCCAGCCTGCAACGCCGCATGGCGCTGGACGCCGCCGGGTTCTTCAAGCAGCAAGCGGCCGGTGGTCATCGGCACGACGACGTAGTCGTGAGCGTGGATATGCCACCCCGTGGCGGCGCCGGGGGCAAACCGCCATTCGACGACCCGGCACCGGTCGTTTTCGATCTGCACCGTTGGGACGGCGGCGGGCCTTGTCATGCGTGGGTGCCTTTCCGATGGTCATCCGTTTCAGCAGACTTGACGGGGGTCGCATAGAGGCTAAGGGCTCATCCGGGAATATCCGAATCGAGTGGCATGCGATTGGCCCGTTTCCGGATTTCCGTCGCTTGAGGGGTTTGTTGCTCCGTTTGGATGATTGATCCTCACCCGATCCGCAAGCGCTTCGCATCGCTGTGCCCACACCTGATACCGGCAGCCCTTTGGGCTGACCGGTATGCGCGCGGGGCCAGGCGCGGAGCGCCCGTCCGGGTTGGTGGGTCGCCGAAACGCGCAGCGTTTGCGGCTGAGGCCGCGCGCCAAAAACGACTCTGATACCGGTCGCCCGATAGGGCGGCTGGTATGAGATGTCGGGACACCAGCCATTTCCTGGTGTTCAGGTTGCTGAGGGCTGCTGCGAATGCCTGATGCATGCCGAAGAATGAAAACCAGTCGCCCAAGGTCGCTCAGGACGCCACATTCACCGGTGGCGTCGAGGTCATCGACACGCCAGCGCAGAACGCCGCCTGATCGCGCCATTACTTGAGGCCCGCCATAGCCCCGTGCCCTGTGCACCCTGGGCATCACCGCCATGCCGCCGCTTCCCAATCTCGTCTACCGGGCCGCAACGACGGCCTGATTGCCCAGGGATCAGCCCCGGTCAAGGAAAGGTGATTGCAACATGCAGTCCCATGACGCCAAAGGGCTGATCCGTGTCGGAAAGCGTGATCTTGGCGCCATGAAGGGCGGCGATCGCCGACACGACGCTCAGTCCGAGGCCATTGCCTGGAGTGCTCCGGTTGCGGTCCAGCTTGTAGAACCTGCGCAAGACCTTCGAGCGCTCTCCAACAGGGATGCCGCAGCCCGTGTCGATCACCAGCAGTGAAGGCGGATTTGAGATGGTTCCCAGATAGATCCTGGTGCCAGGAGCGGTGTGGCACATCGCGTTCTCGATCAGGTTTGCGATCATCTGGGTCAGCAGTTCGCGATCGCCTCTGATCCTGGCTTCGCAACACGGCAACTGGATCAGTGTTCGTCCTTCGGCCTCCGCCACCGGCTGGTAGATGCTATGCATTTCGCGAGCAAGCTCGTCCAAGTCGACGTCGCGGAACCCGGCCCGCCGTGCTCCGGCCTCGATCTGCGCCAGACGCAGCAGGGCACTTGACAATGAAAGAACGCCGTCGACCCGCGCAATGGCATTTGCGAGAAGCCTCTCACAGCGCCCGGCTGGCAGCGGCGTTTGCAGCGCCTCATCCAGATCTTGTCTCAGATGCGACAAAGGTCTGCGCAAGTCATGCGCGATGTCGTTCGTCACCTGCTGCAAGCTGGCCGCAGACTTTTGCAGCCAATCCAGCAGCTGATTGATGCGCGAGGTCAGCTGGGCGATCTCGTCGTGCCCTACGACGGCCAGTCGCGTCGAAAGCTCGCCATGCATGATGCGGCGGAGATCCTCCTCGAAAAGTCCGATGCGGCGGAGCGCAAGGGCGCTCAGCGCGATGCCGCCCAGCACAGCAAGGAGAAACGTCATGAGCAGGTCGACATGGAACGAGGACCGTATCAGGCGCTGAACGGTCAGCAGCCGCTTTTCCGATCTCCCCACGACGAGGACCCCCCCCTCGGAAAGCCGGGTCCCGTGAGTGCGAACAAGCGGCGGACCGGCAAGGCCTTGGCTGCTGAGGTCCTGCATCGCCCATCCGGCAACTGCCGCCGACTCGGGCAGGTTTCCGCTTAGCCTGTTTTTGTCAGGGTCCATGACCAGGTAGTAGGCGTAGGGGTCGACTGCTGGCCGCGTCAGCGTGTCGACGGTGCGGCCAAGGGCCTGAGCACCCTGCCCATGGTCAAGCAACAGCAACGCGGTTTCCTGGCTCTGTATGAACCCGTCGAACTGCCGTTGCATGTATCGCGTCGTCGTATAGTAGACGAAGACGATGAGGACGGTAGCCGACAGGCTGAACAGCAGGGCGTAGATCAAGGCCAGGCGAAAACTCGCTGTGCGCAGCACCTTAAGCCGGGGCACGCAAGCAATATCCTTGGCCGCGTACCGTATGCAGCAGAGAAACCTGGCCATCGCCGTCAAGCTTGGCCCTCAAGCGGCTCATGTGGGTTTCAACGACGGTGGTCTGCGGATCGAAACGGAAATTCCATACTTCTTCAAGCAGCATGCTGCGGGTCACGACGCCTCCCGCGTTACGGGCCAGCAGTTCCAGAATGCTGAACTCGCGAGGCAGAAGCGCGAGCTCGCGCCCAGCTCGGCTCGCATGCCGCGAGAGAAGATCAAGCCGCAAGTCGCCGACGCAGATCTCCGTGGTCCCCATGCACGCACGCCGAGCCAGCGCCACCACACGGGCCGCCAGTTCGCGAAGATCGAAAGGCTTGACCAGGTAGTCGTCCCCGCCCGCCTCAAGGCCGGTGACGCGGTCATCGATGCCGTCAAGCATGCTGAGCAGCAGAACAGGAGTGCGGCGCCCTTGGCCCCGCAGGGCGGCAACCAACGCGAGACCGTCAAGCCCGGGAATCATGCGATCGACGACGGCAACGTGGAAGCTGCCCGCGAGAGCCAGGTCGAGCCCGCGCTCCCCATCGCTGGCGAGCACCGCATCATGACCGAAGCGCTTGAGCCCGTTCGTAATGAAACGCGCCGTCTCCGGGTCGTCCTCCACAACGAGAATATTCAACGCAGCCTCCGCGCCAGTCCGATCGGCGACCCGCCTTGCCCAACCTTGCATCGATGTATGCACACCGTCGGGCAACGCGGGTTTCTGTTCCGAGTTGCTGCTGCCGTCACACGGACCTCGAGGCATCGTCAACTTGTTGAACTGAGGTCGCGATTGGGATTGACGTTGACCCGCTCTGTTGGAGCCTTTCCTGTTTTGCAGGAGGTTCC